>JAICSZ010000005.1 GCA_025936615.1 Pedococcus sp.
ACCCGCTCCGCGCTGGTCAACGCCGCCTCCATCGCGGCGATGGTGCTCACCACCGACACGCTCGTCGTGGAGAAGAAGGAAGACGAGGGCGTCGGCGACATGTCCTCGCATGGCCACGGCCACGGCCACTGAGCCGCAGCCACCTCCCAGCGAAGGGGCGCCCCAGGTGGGGCGCCCCTTTCGCATGCCCGTGGGTCGGTGCGCAAATGCCCGGACTCCCGGAACCTCTTGCACCAACCCATGCTGGCGCGTCAAAGAGATCGGGTATGCCGCGTGCTCCCCTACGCTGGCCCGATGCGGCTTCTCGGGGTGCTGGGTGGGATGAGCTGGACGAGCACGGCGGAGTACTACCGGCTGCTCAACCGCGGGGTGGCCCAGCGCCTCGGCGGGCTGCACTCCGCCCGGCTGCTTCTGCACAGCGTCGACTTCGGGCCGGTGGCCGACATGCAGCACGACGGTGACTGGGACGGCACCGCCAAGGTCCTGGTCGAGGCCGCACAAGGGCTCGAGGCGGCCGGCGCCGAGGGCCTGCTCGTCGCCACCAACACGATGCACAAGGTGGCCGACGAGCTCACCGGGGCAACCGGCATACCGCTGCTGCACATCGCCGACGCGACGGCGCGGCGGGTCCTCGCCGACGGGCGGCGCACCGTGGGGCTGCTCGCCACGGCGTTCACCATGGAGCAGGACTTCTACACCGGGCGGCTGCGTGAGCTCGGGCTCGAGGTCCTGGTGCCCGAGGAGGACGAGCGGGCGGACGTGCACCGCATCATCTACGACGAGCTGGTGCTCGACGTGGTCCGCGACGAGTCGCGCGAACGGTACCGCGAGGTGATGGCCGGCCTCGCCGACCGCGGCGCCGAGGGGATCATCCTCGGCTGCACCGAGATCGGCCTCCTCGTCGGCGAGCAGGACTCGCCGGTGCCGCTCTACGACACGACCACGATCCACGCCGAGGAGGCAGTCGACTGGATGCTCGGCTGATCCCGGTGCCGTTGACGGATCGGACGGCGCCCCTGTCCTGTCAACCTTGGAGGCACCCTCACCGCTTGTAGTGGTGTGCGGAAACGGCAGGCGCTCCAAGAGGTGGTCGAGATGACGCGCCCCGACCTCGCGCCGAGCTTCGACCAGTACGTCGCAGCCCGCGGCGCAGACCTGGTCCGCACTGCCTGGCTGCTCACCGGGGACCACCAGCGTGCCGAGGACCTGGTCCAGACCGCCCTGGGGCGCACGCCTGAGGCGATCCCGGGTTCAGGTGCGTCCCACAACGCGAATCGACTCACCGGCATACGAAACGACTTGGCCGGGACGCACCTGCACGCCACGACGCAGCACTGGTCTGCCGTCCACCGTGACCTCGCCGTTCTCGATGACCATGCGCGCCATCGCGCCGTCCTGGACGACGCCGGCGAGCTTGAGCAGCTGGCCGAGCCGGATGGACTCGTCGCGGATCGGGACGTCGATGGGCTCGCTCACCCCGCCAGCCTAGGGTCCCTCAGCTGGCAGCCGCCCCGACCGAGCGACCCGCGTAGTGGAGCTCGCGCTCGTCCTCGGTCATGGCGCCCCAGACGCCGTAGGGCTCACGGACCCGCAGGGCGTGCTCGCGACAATGCTGGAGCACGGGACAGCCGAGACAGACCTCCTTGGCCCTGCTGTCGCGGGAGCGGCGGGCCGGGCCGCGCTCACCCTCGGGGTGGAAGAAGACTTCAGGATTCACCTGGCGGCAGGATCCCTCCAGCTGCCAGTCCCACAGGTCTGCGACGGGCCCCGGAAGCCGCGACAGTTCAGCCATGTCGACCCCTCCTGCTCTGCGGCACGGTGCCGCGTGCTTCGGACGCTACAGCGGTCTGACCTGCGGAAACAGTGGAGGAAGGTAAGAACTTGTTCAAGTGGGAGACGCTCCCACCTGTCGTCTGGCGTGATGAACGATCAACATCGACCGACCCCCGCCAGCACGCCGCCAGCACGACGCCGGCACCGTCGCCGCCAGCGCCGGCAGCCCCGGTTACGATTGGGCAATGAGCCTCGGCGTGGACCACAGAGTGAACCAGCTGGACGCCACCGCAGGGCTTCCCGACGATGCGGGCACCATCGACGCGGCACCGGAGCCCGACCCCTTCGCCAAGATCGGGCTGACCTACGACGACGTCCTGCTGCTGCCCGGGGAGACCGACGTGATCCCCTCGGACGTCGACACCACCAGCCGGCTCACGCGGGAGATCTCGCTGCGTATCCCGCTCGTGTCGGCGGCCATGGACACGGTCACCGAGTCCCGGATGGCGATCGCGATGGCGCGCCAGGGCGGCATCGGGATCCTGCACCGCAACCTGTCGATCGACGACCAGGCCTACCAGGTGGACCTGGTCAAGCGGACCCAGACGGGCATGATCAACAACCCCGTGACCATCGGTCCCGACGCCACGCTCGAGGAGCTCGACGGCCTCGCCGGTGAGTACCGCATCTCGGGCTTCCCGGTGGTCGACGCCGACCGGATGCTGATCGGCATGATCACCAACCGCGACCTGCGGTTCACCCCCGTGGCCGCGTGGGCCACCACCCGGGTGCGTGACGTGATGACCCCGATGCCGCTCGTGGTGGGGCGCGTCGGCATCTCCCGCGACGAGGCGACCGCGCTGCTGCGCCAGCACAAGCGTGAGCGCCTGCCCATCGTCGACGAGCAGGGCCGGTTGACCGGCCTGATCACGGTCAAGGACTTCGTGAAGTCCGAGCAGTTCCCGCACGCGAGCAAGGACGACCACGGCCGGCTGCTGGTGGGCGCGGCGATAGGTTTCTTCGGTGACGCCTGGGAGAGGGCGACCCGGCTCGTCGAGGCGGGCGTCGACGTCCTGGTCGCCGACACCGCCAACGGCCACGCCCGGCTGATGCTCGACATGGTCCGACGGCTCAAGGCCGACCCCGCCACCCGGCACGTGCAGGTGATCGGCGGCAACGTCGCGACGCGCGCCGGCGCGCAGGCCCTCGTCGACGCGGGGGTGGACGCCGTCAAGGTCGGAGTCGGCCCGGGCTCGATCTGCACGACGCGGGTCGTGGCCGGGGTGGGGGTGCCACAGGTCACCGCCATCTACGACGCCTCACTCGCCTGCCGCCGGGCCGGGGTCCCGGTCGTCGGCGACGGCGGCCTGCAGTTCTCCGGCGACATCGCCAAGGCGCTCGTGGCCGGCGCCGACACGGTGATGCTCGGGTCGCTGCTCGCCGGCTGCGAGGAGTCGCCCGGCGAGCTCATCTTCGTCAACGGCAAGCAGTTCAAGTCCTACCGCGGCATGGGCTCGCTGGGTGCGATGGCCTCTCGTGGCAAGAAGTCGTTCTCCAAGGACCGCTACTTCCAGGCCGACGTAGCCAGCGACGACAAGATCATTGCCGAGGGGATCGAGGGCCAAGTGGCCTACCGTGGTCCACTCGGCAACGTCGTGCACCAGCTCGTGGGCGGCCTGCACCAGTCGATGTTCTACGTCGGTGCGGCGACCGTGCCCCAGCTCAAGGCGCGGGGCAAGTTCGTCCGGATCACCTCGGCGGGCCTCAAGGAGTCCCACCCCCACGACATCCAGATGACCGTCGAGGCCCCCAACTACAGCGGACGATGAGCGTGGTCACCACCCGGGCCCGGCTCCAGGTCGTCCTGCGTGCTCGGTGACGGTTCCGTCAAGTGACGGCCCCGGTTTACGCCATCTGGGTGAGCCGCCCCGGCCGCTGCGCGACCTAGGCTCCCCGGAGGGGATTGGGAACCTCTGCAGGGGGAGCACCACCTTCACGACCTCGTCGGACCGGGCACGTGACCGGAGCGGCGATCCCATGGCGCCCCGCCGCCGGCCGCCCCCCTCACCCGGCGGCGGGGCGTCAGCCCCCGTGTCTCGCTCGGGCGGTCGAGCGGCTGGACGTCGAGGCCAGCCGATAGAGTCCTGCGGTGACTGAGATCGAGATCGGCCGGGGCAAGCGCGGCCGCCGCGCATACTCCTTCGACGACATCGCCGTCGTTCCCTCCAGGCGCACCCGAGACCCGGAGGAGGTCTCGGTCGGCTGGCAGATCGACGCCTACCACTTCGACATCCCGGTCATCGCCGCCCCCATGGACTCCGTCATGTCACCGGAGTCCGCCATCGCCCTCGGGCGGCTGGGCGGCCTTCCCGTCCTCGACCTCGAGGGACTGTGGACCCGCTACGAGGACCCGACCGCTCTGCTCGCCGAGATCGTCGGCCTCGACCACGAGGTCGCGACCGCCCGGATGCAGGAGATCTACGCCGCCGACATCCAGCCTGAGCTGATCGTCGAGCGCCTGCGCCAGGTCCGCGAAGCCGGCATCACGGTGGCCGGCGCGCTCACCCCGGCCCGCACCCAGCAGCTCTGGAAGCACGTGGTGGACGCCGGAGTCGACCTGTTCGTCATCCGCGGCACCACCGTCAGCGCCGAGCACGTCTCAGGCCAGGCCGAGCCACTGAACCTCAAGCGCTTCATCTACGAGCTCGACGTGCCGGTGGTCGTCGGCGGCGCCGCGTCGTACACCGCCGCCCTGCACCTCATGCGCACCGGCGCTGCCGGTGTCCTCGTCGGGTTCGGTGGCGGGGCCGCGCACACCACCCGCCGCACCTTGGGCATCCACGCCCCGATGGCGAGCGCGATCGCCGACGTCGCAGCGGCACGCCGTGACTACCTCGACGAGTCGGGCGGCCGCTACGTCCACGTCATCGCCGACGGCGGCGTCGGAACCAGCGGCGACATCGTCAAGGCGGTGGCGTGCGGAGCCGACGCGGTCATGCTGGGCGCGGCCCTGGCGCGGGCCACCGACGCCCCCGGCGGCGGCATGCACTGGGGCCCTGAGGCGCACCACTCCCAGCTCCCGCGCGGCGAGCGTGTCGAGGTCGGCGCCGTCGCGCCCCTCGAGCGGATCCTCTTCGGCCCGGGCCGCACCGCCGACGGCAAGTCCAACCTGATCGGCGCGCTCCGGCGGGCGATGGCGACGACCGGCTACTCCGACCTCAAGGAGTTCCAGCGGGTCGAGGTCGTGGTGGCGCCGTACCAGCGCAGCTGACCACGCGGCACACCCAGAAGCGGAGGGGCCCACCCGGGAGTGGTGCCCGTCGCTTATGGGTGCCGCGGCCTCACCCGAGCGGGATGCGGTGCACCTCCCCGCCCCCGACGCAGACGCTGCACGTGGTGACGTAGGCGTTTCCGGCGCTGATCGCCACGCCGTAGGGCGCGAACAGGTCGCCGTCGACCACCGTCGGCGACGTCGAGCCGGCCGGCACCGACACCAGCGCGCCCATCGGACCGTTGAACAGGCCGTTGGCGGCGATCTCCACCGCGTAGAGGGTCCCGTCGGGAGCGAACGCAAGGTCGGTGACGTTGGTCAGGCCGGTCGCCCACTTGGTCGGTGCGCTACCCGGCACGACCCGCCAGATGCTCGAAAGGCCCGCCTCGAACGGGACGCCGGTCAGCTGGCTGATGTAGTAGGCGCCGTCGGGGCCCTGCACCACCGACGTGGGCACCGCGTCGGCGGGGAACCCAGCAGGCAGGCTGAACGGCGGGAACGGGACCGGGTCCGCGTGCGCGGTGAGCGCCGGCGGGAGGACCGCGAGGGTGCTGAAGGCACCCTTGTGGTTGGCGCGGACCACGGCGTTGCCGCCGGCGTCGGCGACGTAGTAGCCGTCACCGCTCTTGAGCAGGCCGACCGGGTTGCTGTCGACGTCGGTGCCGTCGGGGTTGGCGGCTGCCTCGTTGGCCAGCACGTCGGCGAGCACTGTGGGCGCACGGTGGCCGAGCTGCCCGGTCAGGATCGTGCCGAGCCTGGCCCCGCCGGCCCCGAACGCCGCTCGGTAGGCCACGTTGCCACCGAGCCCGATGCTGATCGCGTAGTTGCTGTTGCCGGTGAACTCGATGTCCGCGGGTCCGCTGGCGCCCTCGTCGGTGCCGAGCGACGGGAGCCCGGTGATGACGCGGGTGTCGTTGTCCCCGTTGAGGTCGACCCTGGTGATGGAGCCGGTGGCGCCGAGACAGGCCAAGCCGGTCTCACCCTCGGCGCAGGGTCCGCTGCCGCCCGCACCCGCCTCGGCGACGTAGAGGGTGCCGCCCGGCGAGAAGCTGAGCATCCGCGGGTTGTTGAGCCCGGTGGCGACCACGTCGCCCTGCGCCTGGGCCGGTGCGGCGGCGACGACGAGGCCGGCCAAGGCGGAGGTGGCGACAGCAGCGAGCGTTCTGCGTGGTGCACGAGAATGCATGGGAGATCTCCTCAGAGGTGGGGAAGCCCCACCCTCCCCCCGGGCACAGGGGGGTGGGATCCGTCAGCAGGACTAGGCCGCCGGCGGTACCCGTGCGTAACCAAGCGGTTCGCAACTCGTTGGGCCGGGTGTGCTGAGCAAGCCAACCCCGACCCACCGCGTCGTCCGCTGACCTAGGCTGCCGTCATGGCTCCGGACTTGATCGCCGATCCCGAGACCGACCCCACCGCGACGTATGCCGTGGACCCGGCCCTGGCCCGTCGGCTCGCCAAGCGCGTGGTCGCCGCCCCGAGGGCACCGCACCACACGAGCCGCACCCCGCTGAGCGGGGCGCCGCTCGCCCCACTGCCGCAGTCCACCCGCGCGGACGTCGCTGTCGCTGTGGACGCCGCCCGCGCGGCGCAGCGGGCCTGGGCCCGCACCCCGATGGAGCTGCGCGAGCGGATCTTCCTGCGCTACCACGACCTGGTCCTCGAGCGGCAGGTCGAGCTCCTCGACAGCATCCAGCTCGAGTCGGGCAAGACGCGCCGCCAGGCGTTCGAGGAGGTGGCCGACGTCGCCCTGGTGGCGCGGCACTATGCCCGCTCCGCCGCGGCATACCTGCATCCTCGGCGGCGAGCAGGTCTGTTCCCGGTGCTGACCCAGAGCGTCGAGCACCACCACCCCCGGGGGGTGGTCGGCATCGTGGCGCCGTGGAACTACCCACTCACCCTGGCCATCACCGACGCCATCCCGGCGCTGTTGGCGGGCAACGCGGTGGTGCTCCGGCCCGACCAGCAGGCCTCGCTCACCGCGCTGCACGCCGTTGACCTGCTGACCGAGGCCGGACTGCCCGAGTCGGTGCTGCAGGTGGTGCTGGGCGACGGCCCGACGGTGGGCCAGGCGGTCGTCGACCTCGCCGACTACGTCTGCTACACCGGCTCCACCGCGACCGGTCGCGAGGTGGCCAGCTCCTTGGCGGGCCGGCTCGTCGGCTACTCCCTCGAGCTCGGTGGCAAGAACGCGATGTACGTCGCCGACGACGCCGACCTCGGCCGCGCGGTAGAGGGTGCGGTGCGCGCCTGCTTCTCCTCCGCCGGCCAGCTGTGCGTGTCGGTCGAGCGGCTCATCGTGCACGACGCCGTGGCCGACGAGTTCACCGCGCGGCTCGTCGAGGCGGTCAAGCAGATGCGGTTGGGGGGCGACCTGGCCTACGGCCCCGACATGGGCTCCCTCGTCGGCCCCACCCAGCTGGAGCGCGTGAGCGCCCACGTCGAGGACGCCCGCGCCAAGGGTGCGACGGTGTTGGTGGGCGGCCGGGCACGACCGGACCTCGGGCCGTACTTCTACGAGCCCACGGTGGTCACCGGGGTTACGGCTGCGATGGACCTGCGTGATGACGAGACCTTCGGGCCGGTCGTGGGCCTCTACCGGGTGCGCACCGACGAGGAGGCCATCCGGCTCGCCAACGACACGGACTACGGCCTCAACGCCTCGGTCTACTCCCGCAACGTGATGCGCGGCCGCCGGATCGCCACCGCCATCAAGGCGGGCACCGTCAACGTCAACGAGGGGTATGCCGCGGCGTGGGGCAGCGTGGCCAGCCCGATGGGCGGGATGAAGCAGTCCGGGGTGGGCCGGCGCCACGGCAGGGAGGGCATCCTGAAGTACACCGAGTCCCAGAACGTCACCGCCCAGTACCTCCTGCCCATCACGCCAGTCCTCGGCATGTCACAGGAGACCTGGGCCAAGGTCATGACCGGTGCGCTGCGGGCGTTGAAGGCGACCGGTCGTAGGTGACCCACCACGACGTCGTCGTCGTCGGCTCCGGCTTCGGCGGCTCGGTCACGGCGCTGCGGCTCGCCGAGAAGGGCTACGACGTCCACGTGATCGAGTCGGGGCGCCGGTTCCGCGACGAGGACTTTGCCAGGACGTCGTGGGACCTGCGCCGCTACCTGTGGGCCCCACGGCTGAGGTGCTTCGGTGTGCAGCGGATCCACCGGCTGCCCGACGTCATGGTCCTGGCCGGCGCAGGCGTGGGCGGTGGGTCGCTCAACTACGCAAACACGCTCTACGTGCCACCGGAGCCGTTCTTCCGTGACCGGCAGTGGGCCGACGTGACCGACTGGCAGGACGAGCTGGCCCCGCACTTCCGCCGTGCCTCCTCGATGCTCGGGGTGGTGACCAACCCGTGCGAGGGCCTGGCCGAGCAGGCCATGCGCGAGGCGGCCGAGGGCCTCGGCGTCGGTGACACCTTCCGCAAGACGCCGGTCGGGGTGTTCTTCGGCAAGCCGGGGGTCCTCGAGCCGGACCCCTACTTCGGTGGTGCCGGCCCGGACCGCACCGGCTGCACCGAGTGCGGCAACTGCATGGTGGGCTGCCGGGTGGGCGCCAAGAACACCCTCGTCAAGAACTACCTCGCCCTCGCCGAGCGGCTCGGCGTGACGGTCGAGCCGCTGCGCACCGTGGTGCGCGTGGCGCCGCGCAGCGGCGGCGGGTACTGCGTGACCCACGAGGCGACGGGCGCGTGGTTCCGGCGCAGGCGGCATACCGTCACTGCCGGCCAGGTGGTGTTCGCGGCCGGGGCCTGGGGCACCCAGAAGCTGCTCCACGCGATGCGCGACACCGGAGCCCTGCCGCGAGTGTCCCCACGCCTCGGCGACCTCACCCGTACCAACTCCGAGGCGCTTGCAGGGGCCATGCTCGAGAAGGTGCCGTGCGGCGCAGACCTCACGAAGGGGGTCGCGATCACCTCGTCCTTCCACCCTGACGACGACACCCACGTCGAGAACGTCCGCTACGGACGCGGGTCGAACGCGATGGGTGTCCTCGCGACGATCATGGTGCCGGGGGACCGCCTGCCACGGCCGGTGCAGTTCCTCGTCGAGGCGGCGCGGCACCCCGTGGTGTTCCTCCGGTCCTGGTCGCAGTACCGCTGGAGCGAGCGCACGGTCATCGGGCTGGTCATGCAGACCCGCGACAACTCCCTGCGGGTGCGGGGACGGCGTGGGCTGCTCGGCGGCCGGAGCCTGACGTCCCGGCAGGGACACGGGGAGCCGAACCCGACCTACATCCCGGCAGGGCAGCGGGCCATGGTGGCACTCGCGGGGCGCCTGTCGGCCCTCACCGGGCTGCGCGCCTTCCCCGGGGGCTCGCTGGGCGAGGTCGCCAACATCCCGCTGACGGCACACTTCCTCGGCGGCGCGGTGATCGGGGACTCGCCCGAGCGCGGGGTGGTCGATCCGTACCACCGGGTGTGGGGGTACCCCGGGCTGCACGTGGTCGACGGGTCCGCGGTGTCGGCCAACCTCGGCGTGAACCCGGCGCTGACGATCACCGCCCAGGCCGAGCGGGCGATGTCGTTGTGGCCCAACACGGGCGAGGCCGACCCGCGGCCGACGCAGGGAGCCGGGTACGTCCGGCTGGCGCCGGTCCCGGCCAGGAACCCGGCGGTGCGTCAGCTCACCCACCCGAGCGCACGGGCCTGATCCCGGGGACTGGCTGACCCGCTTGCCGGCGGTGTTGCTGGACCCGACACATGAGAACGGCGGATGGAGGGCCCCCTGCCGCCGCCATCCGCCGCTCACAGATGGTGCGACTGGAGACGAGCCGGGGGGTGGGTCTCCAGCCGCACCACCCAGACAACGACCGTGCCGCCCGGGGGTTACGCGAGTTCGCGGGATTCTTCTGCGGCCTCCGATGGGTGCGTGGACCGTCCTCGACGACAGCGCACGACGTGCTGGTGCCGCACGCGGACCATCAGCACGTCGTGCGCCCTCGACCGTGGCCCGGGGCGGACATGCTCGACCTCCGGGTCAGGCGCCCACGGTGCGGCCGGCCGGACGCTCGTCGCGCCACGACGCCCACAGCGCGGCATACGGGCCGTCGGCGGCGACCAGCTCCTCGTGGGTGCCGATCTCACTGACCTTGCCGTCCTCCACCACGGCGACACGGTCCGCGTCGTGCGCGGTGTGCAACCGGTGCGCGATGGCGACCACGGTGCGGCCGGCCACCACGGCAGCCAGCGACCGCTCGAGGTGCCGCGCGGCGCGCGGGTCGAGCAACGAGGTGGCCTCGTCCAGGACGAGGGTGTGCGGGTCGGCGAGGACCAGCCGCGCGAGCGCGACCTGTTGGGCCTGCGGCTCGTTGAGCGCGTGCCCGCCGCTGCCGACGACGGTGTCGAGCCCCTCGGGCAGCCCCCGCGCCCACTCCAGCGCGTCGACCGCGGCCAGTGACTCCTCCAGCTCGTGACGGCTCGCGCCCGGCCGCGCCAGCAGCAGGTTGTCGGCCAGCGACCCCACGAACACGTGGTGCTCCTGGGTCACCAGCGCCACCTGGCCGCGCAGCTCGCCGAGCTCGAGGTCGACCAGCGGCACGCCGCCCACCTCGATGCGTCCCTCACGCGGACCGTCGATCCCGGCCATCAGCCGGCCCAGCGTCGACTTCCCCGCACCCGACGGACCGACGACGGCCAGCCGCTCACCGGGCCGCAGGTCGAGCGAGACGCCGTGCAGCACGTCGTGGCCGTCACGGTAGGCGTACCGCACCCGGTCGACCTCGAGGTCGGTGCCGTCGGGCCGCGCACCGCTGGCCACACGGTCGGCTGGCACCTCGCCGACCCCTATGACGCGGGCCAGCGAGGTGGCGCCGACCTGGATCTCGTCCAGCCAGCCGAGCAGCTCGTCGAGGGGACCGACCAGCTGCTGGATGTAGAGGGTCACCGCGGTGGCCACGCCGGCCGTGATGTGCCCGTGGATGGTGAGCCAGCCGCCCCACACGACCGCGCCCGCGGTGGGCACGTAGTAGCCGAACACCACGGCCGGGAACCACCGCAGCCGCAGGCCGAGGGTGTACCGCTCGGCGCGGTAGCACTCGCGCAGCGCCTCGTGGAAGCGGCTGCGGCGGATGCCGGCGAGCGACAGCGCGTCCACGGTGCGCGCGCCGTCGACCGTCTCGGACACGACGCCGTTGAGGACGGCGTAGGTGGCGCGCTCCCAGAGGTACCCGTCGGTCGCCCTCGCGAGGTAGCGTCGCGTCGAGATCCAGTAGAACGGCACCCCGAGCAGGATCGGCAGCGTCGCCACGGGCGAGGTGAGCAGCGCCGCGAACACCGTCATCACCACGGTCATGGTGGCGACGAAGAGTGCCGGGATGCCGAAGCGCACCACGTGCGACAGCGCCTCGACGTCGTTCGTCGTCCGCGCGACGAGGTCGCCGGTGCCCGCCCGCTCGACCGTCGACAGGGGGAGGTTGACCGCCCGCGCCACGAACTGCTCGCGCAGCTGCGCGAACACCGTCTCACCGAGGACGAACGCGACGCGCCGCGCTGCCCACGTCAGCCCCGTCTGCACCACCACCGCGGTGGCGAGCGCGACGGCGATCCGGTCGACGTCGCCGGTGCCGCCGCGGCCGCTCACGACGTCGACGAGCCGGCCCACCAGCCACGGCCCCGCGAGGGCGGCCAGGGCGGCGAGGGCGTGCAGCCCCAGCACCTGGAGCAGGAGCCCGCGGTGCTGCGACATGAGCACCCGCGTGTGTTGCCACACGGCCGCCATGTCGGCGACCGGCAGCGTGCGACGTGCGTGGTCGGTCATCATCAGTCGTCCTCCTCTCCGCGGTTGACGATGTGTCGGTATGCCGGGTGGTCGGGATCCGCGAGCAGCTCGCGGTGGGTGCCGCGGGCGGTGACCAGCCCGTCCTCGAGCAGGACGACCTCGTCGGCCTGGCCCAGGACCAGCGGGCTCGCGGTCGTGACGATGGTGGTCCTCCCGTGGCGGTGGCGCGCCAGCCGCTCGGCGATCCGCGCCTCCGTGTGCGCGTCGACCGCGCTCGTCGGCTCGACGAGCACCAGGACGTCTGCGTCGGTCATCAGCGCACGGGCCAGGGCGAGGCGTTGGCGCTGCCCGCCCGAGTAGGACCGGCCGCGCTCCTCGACCGTGCCGTCCAACCCACCGGGGACCGCGTCGAGCACGTCGAGCGCGCTGGCGGTGTCCAGCGCCCGGCGCACTGCACCGTCGTCGGACGCGTCGCCGGCAACGCGGGGGCGGTGGGCCGTGAGCAGCTCCTCACGCAGCACTCCGGTGAACAGCCGCGGGTCGGCCTCGCTCACCACGACCGCGTCTCGGACCTCGCCGATCGACAGGTCGTCCAGTCGGGTCCCGCCCCAAGTGGTCTGGTGCGGGCCGGGCCCGTGCCTACCGAGCCGCTCCGCCACGGCCGCGGACTCCTCGGGGCGCGCGGAGACGATGGCGGTGAGCAGGCCACCGTGGACCACGGTCCCCGAGAGCGGGTCCACGAGCTCGGCCAACGGGTCCGGACGCGGCGCGGTGGAGGCCCTGTGCACGTCGTGGTCAGGTCGGATCCCCATGATCCGCAGCATCTTTCCCGCTGCGATGTGGGCGCGGACGCCGCGGTCGATGGCCTCGATGGCGGTCTGCAGCGGCATGGTGAGGAACGCGGTGTAGCCATAGAACGCCACCAGCTGCCCGGCGGTGATCTGGCCCGCGACCGCCTGGCGGGCACCGAGCCAGGTGACGAGGACGACGAAGACACCCGGCAGCAGGACCTGCGCCGAGTCGAGCGAGGCCTGCAGCGCCGCCACCCGTAGCCCGGTGGCCCTGACCCGCTGGGACTGCTGCTCGTAGCGCCGCAGGAAGGTCTGCTCGCCCCCGATGCCACGCAGCACGCGGAGCCCGGCGACGGTGTCGGCGCCGAGCGTGGTCAGCCGGCCGGCCTCCTCGCGCTGGCGGGCCTGCCGGCGTTGCAGCGGGCGCACGACCAGCGTCAGGCTCGAGAGCATGAGCGGCCCACCGAGCAGCACGAGCCACCCCAATGGCGGTGACGCCGCGAGCAGGATCGCGCCGACCACGACGTAGCTCACGACGGCGCCGGAGAAGCGACCCATGACGTCGTAGAGCCCGCCCAGGCGCATCACGTCGTTGGCGAACACGGCCACCACCTCGCCCGAGGGGAGCGTGCGCGTCAGTGCGGGACCGGCGCGCTCGGCACCCAGGGCGGTGAGCTGGGCTCCCTGGTAGGAGGCGTAGAGCCAGTTGTGCACGGCGAACCAGTGGCGGGCGGCGGCCATCGCGGCCGCGACCGCCCCGAGGCCGAGCAGGACGAGCGCCCAGCGCACCAGCCCCTCCCCGTCGCCGGGGACGATGCCCTCGTCCACGCCCTTGCCGAGCGCCGCCGGGATCAGCGCTATCGAGAGCATCCACGCGCCGCCGGACACCATGCCCAGCACCTGGGTCCGCCACTGCTCCCGGGCGACCCACGCCATGAACCGCAAGGGGCCACGGGTGTCGGGACGGCCGGGATCCGGGAACGGGACCGCACGCATCAGGTCCTCCACGGTAGGTGCGCGAACCGACTCGGCGACACTGGTTTTCAGGGCGTCACGTAGCCTGACCCGCGTGCTGCGAACCGCCCTGAAGCCCCGGTGGCTCGCACTCTTCGCACTCCTCGTCCTGATCATGGCCAGCTTTGCCCAGCTCGGCCTGTGGCAGCTCCACGTCGCCCGCGACAAGGGCCTCGCCGAGGCCCTGCGCAAGGCGCACGAGGCACGCCCGGTCATGGTCGACACCGTCGTGCAACCACACCAGCCGTTCCCGAACGCCGCCTCCGCGCGGCCGGTCATCGCCATCGGCTCGTATGCCGCGGACGGCCAGGTGCTCGTCGGTCCCCGTCGGCTTGAAGGCCGGGAGGGCTACTGGGTGGTGACGCCCCTGGTCGTCGACGGCACCGGTGCGCGGCTCGCCGTGGTGCGCGGCTTCGTCCCCGACCCGGCCGACGCCGGGACCGCGCCGCAGGAGCGCGTGCAGGTGACCGGCGCCCTGGCGCCGGGGGAGTCACCGGCCCAGGAGGAGCCGAGCCCGACCGGGGCGGGTGAGCCGGTCCTCGGGTCGCTCGACCTGGCAGTGCTGGTCAACCGCTGGCCGGGTGAGCTCTACAACGCGTTCGTGTTCGCGGGTGGCGAGCAGGCGGTGGCGACGCACGCAGCGGTGCAGCCGCCGCACGGGCTGCAAAGGGTGCCACCGCCGGAGGTGACGGGCGGGATCAAGTGGCGCAACGCGGCATACGCGCTGCAGTGGTGGGTCTTCGCGGCGTTTGCCGCGTTCATGTGGGTCAAGATGGTGCGAGAGGATGCACGGCGTGAGTGACATCAAGAGCGTGGACCGCGCACGACAGGCGCTGACCTACTTCAAGACCATGGCGGTCATCGTGGGGATCGGGCTGCTGATCCTGTGCGCCGAGCTGGTGCTGCGGTACGGCTTCCACAACCACATCCTCGACTTCTGGCCGCAGCCGCACGGGTTCCTCTACATCCTCTACGTGTTCGCGACGGCCAACCTCGGGTTCAAGGTCGGCTGGTCGCTGTCGAAGATGGTCCTGGTGATGCTCGCCGGCGTGGTGCCGTTCCTGTCCTTCTGGGCGGAGCAGCGGGTCGCGCAGGAGGTCGAGGGGCGGCTCGAGGCCGCCGCTCGGTAGCCTTTGCCCGTGACCGACCCCGCAGCCGCCGACGCCGTGAGCCAGGCCCAGGACGACGACCGCGTGGAGGCGCCGGGGGCCGACCGGGTGGACGTGCCCGCCACCCCGTTGCAGTCCCGGCCGGTGCTGGTCGTGGACTTCGGTGCGCAGTACGCCCAGCTGATCGCCCGCCGCGTGCGCGAGGCGAGGATCTACTCCGAGGTCGTGCCGCACACCATGCCGGTGGAGCAGCTGCTCGCCAAGGACCCGGCTGCCATCGTGCTGTCCGGTGGCCCGTCCTCGGTCTACGAAGAGGGGGCGCCCGACCTCGACGCGGCGCTGCTCGAGGCGGGCGTGCCGGTGTTCGGCATGTGCTACGGCTTCCAGTCGATGGTGCAGGCGCTCGGGGGCACCGTGGCGCACACGGGCCTCGGGGAGTACGGCGCGACGCCGGCCCTGGTGAGCGACTCGAGCTCGACCCTCTTCAACGGCCAGCCGGCCGAGCAGTCGGTGTGGATGAGCCACGGCGACTCGGTGACCGAGGCGCCGTCGGGCATGAAGGTCACGGCGTCGACAGCGGGGGCGCCGGTGGCGGCGTTCGAGGACGACGAGCGGCGGCTCTACGGCGTGCAGTGGCACCCCGAGGTGATGCACTCGACGTTCGGCCAGCGGGTGCTCGAGAACTTCCTCTACCGCGGTGCGGGGCTCTCCGACGACTGGACCGCCGCCAACGTCGTCGAGGAGCTGGTCGGCGCCATCCGCGACAAGGTCGGCGACTCCCGGGTGCTGTGCGCACTGTCCGGCGGCGTCGACTCCTCCGTGGCGGCAGCGCTGGTGCAGAAGGCCGTCGGCGACCAGCTGACCTGCGTGTTCGTCGACCACGGGCTGCTGCGGGCGGGCGAGGCCGAGCAGGTCGAGAAGGACTTCGTGGCGGCCACCGGCGTCGACCTCGTCGTCGTCGACGCCAAGGACCGCTTCCTGTCCGCGCTCGCGGGGGTCAGCGACCCGGAGGAGAAGCGCAAGATCATCGGGCGCGAGTTCATCCGGGTGTTCGAGCAGGCCGCGCGCGACGTGGTGGGGTCCCGCGGCGACGACGAGCACCCGGTCGAGTTCCTCGTGCAGGGCACCCTCTACCCCGACGTGGTCGAGTCCGGCGGTGGCACGGGGGCGGCGAACATCAAGTCCCACCACAACGTCGGCGGCCTGCCCGAGGACCTGCAGTTCAAGCTGGTCGAGCCGTTGCGGTCGCTGTTCAAGGACGAGGTGCGACAGGTCGGGCTGGAG
>JAICSZ010000327.1 GCA_025936615.1 Pedococcus sp.
GAGGCGGAGAAGACCCGCAAGCTCGACTTCGAGGAGATCCAGATCCCGCCGGGTCCGCGCCTGGGCAGCAAGGTCATCGAGGTCAGGGGCCTGCGCAAGGGGTTCGGCGACCGCATCCTCATCGACGACCTGTCCTTCACGTTGCCCCGCAACGGCATCGTCGGGGTCATCGGCCCCAACGGCGTCGGCAAGACCACGCTGTTCAAGACCATCGTCGGGCTCGAGGAGCCGGACGCGGGCACGGTCGAGGTCGGCGAGACGGTCAAGATCTCCTACGTCGACCAGAGCCGTGGCGGCATCGACCCCAACAAGAACCTCTGGGAGGTCGTCTCGGGCGGGCACGACTACATCAACGTCGGCCACGTCGAGATCCCCTCGCGGGCCTACGTGTCGCAGTTCGGGTTCAAGGGCCCCGACCAGCAGAAGAAGGCCGGCGTCCTGTCCGGTGGCGAGCGCAACCGGCTCAACCTCGCGCTCACCCTCAAGGAGGGCGGCAACCTGCTGCTCCTCGACGAGCCGACCAACGACCTCGACGTCGAGACCCTGGGCTCGCTCGAGAACGCGCTGCTCGAGTTCCCCGGCTGCGCCGTGGTCATCAGCCACGACCGGTGGTTCCTCGACCGCGTGGCGACGCACATCCTGGCCTACGAGGGCGACGACCAGAACCCCGCGAAGTGGTACTGGTTCGAGGGCAACTTCGAGGCCTACGAGGCCAACAAGGTCGAGCGGCTGGGCGCCGACGCAGCCCGGCCGCACCGGGTGACCTACCGCAAGCTGACCCGCGACTAGCGCACGGCCCCGCGCCTGCGGCTGCGCGACTGCACAGGCGGGTTGCACGCCACAGGCCCGGCGTGCGAATTCACTTGTGCGGGGCCGATGGGCCCGCACAGGATGAAGCCATGAGACTGGGCTCACAGGTGGCGTACTTCAGCTGGCCGGACGCACCGTCGTCGATCGGTCCGACCTTCGGTCGCATCGCGCGCAACTCCGAGGAGGCGGGCCTGTCCAGCCTGTGGGTGATGGACCACTTCTTCCAGATCGGCACCATCGGGCCACCAGAGCTGGACATGGTCGAGGGGTACACCGCGCTCGCGTTCGCCGCCGGCCAGACGAGTCGCATCGGGCTCGGCACCCTCGTGACCGGGGTGACCTACCGTCACCCGGGGGTGCTCGCCAAGACGGTGACCAGCCTCGACGTGCTGTCCGGTGGCCGCGCCTGGCTGGGGATCGGGGCAGCGTGGAACGTGCAGGAGCACCGCGCGCTGGGTGTGCCCTTCGCGCCGGTGAAGGAGCGGTTCGAGCGCCTGGAGGAGGCCCTGCAGATCTGCCTGCAGATGTGGAGCGAGGAGGACAAGCCGTTCTCCGGACGGCACTACCAGCTCGAGCGGACGCTCAACGTGCCGCAGAGCCTGCGCCGGCCGCACCCGCCCATCCTCATCGGCGGTGGTGGGGAGAAGAAGACGCTGCGGTTGGTGGCGAAGTACGCCGACGCCTGCAACCTCTTCGACACCGGACTCGGGCCCGAAGGCCTGCCCCACAAGCTCGAGGTCATCCGGGGGCACTGCGAGGACGTCGGCCGCGACTACGCCGACATCGAGAAGACCGTGCTGGCCAGGGTCGCCCTCAGTGATCAGCGTGGGGAGGCCCCCGGCGGCATGCCCTGGGCGTCGGTGGACGAGACGGTCGAGCGCTTCGGGAAGCTGTCCGAGGCGGGCATCGACACCGTGATCATGGGGATGGCCAACAACACCGATGACGCCGCGTATCCCCTTGTCGCAGAGGTCGTTCGCCAGGTCGAGCCCCTGACCGCACGTGAGCGGCGGCCCCGGGCCGACGCGGCGACCTGAGTCCGAGCGCCGCTTGGCGGCCCGGGCCCCACGGGATCAGGTGAGTGGCCACTCCTCCAGGACCCGGCACCCGCCCTGCGCGTACCACGCGAGCTGCACCCGGTCCGCGCGGCAGCCGGTGGCGGGCAGCAGGGCCGCGACGTCGGCGCTGACCGACTCCTCGGTGACCTCGCCGTGGGCCAGGTCCAGCGTGAGGTGAGGTGCTGGATCGGGGAACTCACCGGCATACGGAGGACACTGCGGAAAGGTCGCCACCATCTCGGCGGTCAGCCGTCGGAAGCCGTCGTCCGGGTCGGGCAGGACGTGGATGATCCCGTTGGGAAAGGTGTCTACGCGGCGCAGCTCGAACTCGAAGGCGCTGTGGCGGCGCACCACCCGCTCGACGCGTTGCAGGTCGTCCCTGTCGAGCGGTGGCTGGAGGAAGGGTGAGAGCACCGTGATGTGCGCGTGGGCGAACGCGGGATCGGTGCTGACCCACGCGGGGTCGTACTGCTCCCAGCGTGCGCGCACGAACGGCTCGAGGGTGGGCGCCGGGACGAGCAGGACGGTGTGTCCGAGCTCCACCACCGAGCCTCAGCGCGCCTGCACGAGCCGCAGGCCGAGGTCGGCGTATGCCGCGCCGATGGCTTCGGGGGTACGCCGGATGTCGGGGTCGTACCAGCGGGCGACGTCCACGACCATCGACAGCAGCGCCAAGGTGGTGTCCGGGACGTCGTCGACGACGAACTCGCCGGAGGCCACACCCTCGGTCACGACGCCACGCACGACCGCGTCGATCTCCTTGCGCAGCATCAGGACGGCATCACGGTGCTCGGGTGTCAGGTTGCCGAACTCGTACTGGACGATCCGCGCGACGCGGTGGTGCTCGGCGTGCCAGCGGGCGAAGGTCGCCATGATCGATCGCAGGGCGTCGGTGGCGGAGGTGGCACCGTCCGCGGCGGCGACGAGCATGTCGCGGGCCGCCAGGTGGCCGGTGCGGCTGATCTGGAAGAGCAGCTCCTCCTTGGACGCGAAGTGCACGTAGACACCCGCTGGCGACAACCCGGCCCGCGAGGCGATGTCGCGAGTCGAGGTGGCGTGGAAGCCTCGCGCCGCGAACGCCTCGGCAGCCGCCTCGAGCAGGCGGTGGGGCGCGTCCGTGCCCGTGTCGGCGGCGCGGGCGGGGCTGGACATGGTTGACAGCATGCCTCAGCCGACGCAGACTAAGCAAGCGCTTAGTTACCACGATCGCCCCGCGTCGGCGACCGCGACACCGGCAAGGAGAGCCATGCCCCGCAACATCTACGGCCCGGACCACGAGGCCTTCCGGAGCTCCGTCCAGGAGTTCGTGGACCGCACGCTCAAGCCCCGCGGCGAGCAGATGCTCGAGGTGAAGTCGATCGACCGCGACATCTGGAAGGAAGCGGGCAAGCAGGGCCTGTTCGGGCTCGACATCCCCGAGGAGTTCGGTGGGGCGGGCGCTGACGACTACCGGTTCAACGCCGTGTCGGCGGAGGTCGTCGCCGGTTTCAACTTCGCGGTGTCGTCCTGCTTTGGCATCCACTCCGACGTGTGCCCTCCCTACATCGTCGACCTCGGCACGCAGGAGCAGAAGGAGCGCTGGCTCCCGGCGATGGCCAACGGCGACAAGATCTGCGCGATCGCCATGACCGAGCCGTCCGGTGGCTCCGACCTCGCCGCGCTCAAGACGACCGCCGTGCGCGCCCCGGACCAGTCGGGTGACTGGGTCCTCAACGGCTCGAAGACCTTCATCACCAACGGCTTCCA
>JAICSZ010000300.1 GCA_025936615.1 Pedococcus sp.
ACGAGCCTGCGCCAGCCCGGGCACCGCGTCGTCGGCCAGGTGCGCGAGGGCCAGTCCTCCCCTGGCCAACGCGGCCGGCTCGCCGGCGCCGAGGGCGGCGAGCAGCCCCGCTCCCCCGTCGTTGGTGCCCGCCCCGCCCAGACCCACGACGACGCGGGTGGCTCCCTCGGCGATCGCGGCGTCGAGCAACTGGCCGACACCCCAGGTGCTGGTGACGCCCGGGTCGCGCTCGTCGGCGGCGAGCAGGTGGAGCCCGGCCGCTTGCGCGGCTTCCAGGTATGCCGTGCGGCCGCCGTTCGCATCGACCACCAGCACCGTGGCGGGCACCTCGCGCCCCAACGGGTCGGTCACCGTGGTCATGACGACCTCGGCCCCGTCGACCGCGCTGGACAGGACGTCGACGAACCCGGGGCCCCCGTCGGACAGCGGCACCAGGGTGAGCAGGTCGTGCGGAGCGGTCCGTCGCCAGCCATCGGCCATGGCCTCGGCCGCCTGTCGTGCCGTCAGCGCGCCGGTGAAGGCCTCGGGGGCGATGACGACGTGCACGGGGCCATCCTGACAGGCGCGGTGGACGCGATCAGGCCGCCGGGGGTACACACTGGTGGGATGCGCCCCCGAGTACCGTCGCCCAAACCGCACCTGCCCAACAGCCCGTTCAAGCGCCAGCCGGCGCCCGAGGCCCACGAGTTCGCCCCCGGCGACCGCGTCACCCACGACCGGCACGGACTGGGCTCGGTGCTCCGGCTCACCGGCGACCGCATGGAGGTGCGTTTCGGCACCAGCACGGTGAGCGTGGCGTGCAACAGCTCGAGGATCCACCCGCTCTGACCCCGGCGCAGCGCCCGGACGGGCGCCGCCCACCCGCTGGGCCCACCGGCATACGATCTGGGTCGTGAGCACTGCCACGGACGCCCCGCGCAACGCCCCAATGCCCCTCCTCGTGCTCGGGCACGGCACCGACCTGCGCACAGAGCGCGGCGTCGAGTGCCCCGGCGACCTCCCGGCACCCTCCGACCCTGGCCTGGTCGAGCGCGCCCGCGCCGCCAAGGCGACGCTGGGCGAGCGCGTCTTCGTGCTCGGCCACCACTACCAGCGCGACGAGGTCATCGAGTTCGCCGACGTCACCGGTGACTCGTTCAAGCTGGCCAAGGAGGCCGCTGCGCGGCCGGACTCACCCTGGATCGTCTTCTGCGGGGTCCACTTCATGGCCGAGTCGGCTGACATCCTCACCAGCGACGAGCAGACCGTGGTCCTGCCCGACCTGGCGGCCGGCTGCTCGATGGCCGACATGGCAGCGATCGCCCAGGTGGAGGACGCCTGGGACGACCTGACCGATGCCGGCGTCGCCGACGTGACCGTCCCGGTGACGTACATGAACTCCTCCGCCGCCATCAAGGCCTTCACCGGCCGGCACGGCGGCACCATCTGCACGTCGTCCAACGCCGAGACCGCGCTCACCTGGGCGCTGGAGCAGGGGGGCGAGCGGGGCAAGGTGCTGTTCCTGCCCGACCAGCACCTCGGCCGCAACACCTACGCCCGCGACCTCGGCGGCTCGCTGGACGACTGCGTGGTGTTCGACCCGCACCGGCCGCTCGGTGGGCTCACCCGTCAGCAGCTCCAGGACGCCCGGATGATCCTGTGGCGGGGCCACTGCTCGGTGCACGGAAGGTTCACCCTCGAGGCGGTCGAGCAGGCGCGCCGCGAGATCCCCGGCGTGAAGGTGATCGTCCACCCCGAGTGCCGCCACGAGGTGGTCGAGGCGGCCGACGAGGTCGGCTCGACCGAGAAGATCATCAGGACCGTCGCCGCCGCGCCGGCCGGCACCAAGTGGGTCGTCGGCACCGAGCTCAACCTCGTGCGCCGCCTGGCCGCGCAGTTCCCCGAGCAGCAGGTCTCGTTCCTCGAGAAGAACGTCTGCTACTGCTCGACGATGAACCGGATCGACCTGCCCCACCTCGTCTGGGCGCTGGAGTCGCTGGTGGACGGACGGGTGGTCAACCCGATCCGCGTCGACCCCGACGTGGCCCACTGGGCCAAGGTCGCCCTCGACCAGATGCTCGCGCTGCCCGGCGAGACCAGCCGGGACTGACCGCTCAGAGCTCCTCGACGCTCAGCGTCAGTCCGCGCGCCCGCAGCCGGTCCACGAGGGCGTCGCCCATCGCCACCGCCGGCGTGAGCACCCCAGCGGCCGGCGGCAGCCGGTCGCCGTCCAGGGCCAGGCACAGCGCCGACTCCGCGAGCATCACTGCCGTCGCGGCATACCCGGGGTCGCCCTGGGCGGCCACGACGGCGAGGTAGCGACGCCCGCTCTCGGTGGTGGTGCGGGTCTCCATCCGGAACCAGCCCGCCGCGCGCGCCGCCTCGCCCGGGCCCTCCCCCGGCTTGGGCGCAAGCCGGTCGAACCACGGGCGGGTGCGCGCGTCGGACACTGCTGCGAGGGCGAGTCCGAGCGCGGCGGTCATCAGCATCGCGCGACGGCGACCCTTGAACCCGTAGCCGTGGGCGCTGAGCTCGCGGTAGCGGAACCGCGGGCCGTAGGCGTGGCCGAGCAGGGCGTTGCTGCGGCGCACGATCCGCGAGTTGAACTGGGCCATGAGGAACGGGGCGACCCACTGACTGGTCTCCCGCTCGACGAACACCGAGCGCACGTCGCGCTGGCCAAGCACCTCCGGCTCGGCGGCTCGGTCGGGGCTCAGGGCATAGGGGTCGCCGACGGTGCGGCGTCGCGACGGGTCCGTCTCGATCGCCTCCGCCATGGCCCGGCTCGAGTCGATCGTGCCGCCGCTGAGCCCACCCCTGGCCCGCGCCAGCAGCGTCGTGTCGGTGAGGCCGCCGGCGCCGTCCTGCTGCGCCCGTTCGTGGAGCATCAGCACCGCGAGGTCGGAGGGCACCGAGTCGTAGCCGCAGGAGTTCACCACCCTGGCCCCCGTGCGCTTGGCCGGCTCGTCGCACGTGTCGGCCAGGTCCCTGACGAACAGCACCTCGCCGGTCAGGTCGGCGTAGTGGGTGCCCGCTCCCGCGCACGCCCTCGCGAGCGGCAGGCCGTAGCGGGCGTAGGGGCCCACCGTGGTCACGACCACGCGGGTCGAGCCGGCGAGCGCGGCCAGGGCCTGCGGGTCCGACGCATCGGCGACCACGAGCGGCCAGTCGTGCGCCCGGCTGGGCAGGCTCGCGCGCACCTCCTCCAGCCGCCGCTGCGACCTCCCGGCGAGGGCGATCCGCAGGCCCTCCGGGGCATGCTCGGCGAGGTCCTGCGCCAGCAGGCGGCCGACGAAACCGGTGGCGCCGTAGACGACCAGGTCGTATTCGCGTGCCGGGCCGCTCACGGTCGGTGCCCAGCAGGCACGCGCTCGTCCTCGCGCACCGGGCCGGGCGGCGTACCGTCACCGAAGGGTCGCCCGCCCAGCTGGTCGCGGCCGTGCGGTGTGAGCCAGCCGGACAGGTCGGGCCCCTTCGGCACGATGGCGGTCGGGTTGATGTCGCGGTGGACCAGGTAGTAGTGCTGCTTGACCTGCGCGAAGTCGACCGTGTCGCCGAACCCCGGGGTCTGGAACAGGTCGCGCGCGTAGGCCCAGAGCACCGGCATCTCTGTGAGCTTGCTGCGGTTGCACTTGAAGTGGCCGTGGTACACGGCGTCGAAGCGCGCCAGTGTGGTGAACAGCCGCACGTCGGCCTCCGTGATGGTCTCGCCCATCAGGAAGCGACGGGTGGCGAGCCGCTCCTCCAGCCAGTCCAGCGCGGCGAACAAACGGTCGTATGCCGCGTCGTACGCCTCCTGCTCGCCGGCGAAGCCGGCGCGGTACACACCGTTGTTGACCTCGACGTAGACCCGCTCCATCACCTCGTCCATCTCCTCCCGAAGGTGCTC
>JAICSZ010000497.1 GCA_025936615.1 Pedococcus sp.
CGCGGCAGCGGGTTGCGGATCGGCGAGCACACGGCCTGCAGGACCCGGCTGGCCCCGCCGCCGAGCTGCTCGTGGTCGATCTCGGTGACGTAGGAGTTGTGCACGTCGCCGGACAGGAAAGTGATGGTGTCCGGGGGCCGACCGCGCTTGCCCTGCGCCACCTCGATGACCATCGCGAGGACCAGGGCGAAGCCCTCCTGGAAGGCCGCCCAGTGCTCCAGGTCGAGGGCGCGCCGCATCCGCTCGCCGAGCCGCGCCACCCGCGAGCCCCAAGCGCCGTTCGACATCGCCTCGTTGATCGCCTCGAGGTCGTGGATGCCCTGGGCGATGAGGAACGGCAGCGAGGTGGCGATGAACAGGTGGTCGACGTCACCGCGCAGCTGGCCGTCCAGCCACTGGATCTCGTCGTCGTCGAGGATCGAGCGCCGCCCGGGTTCGAGCACCCGCGCCGCCCGGGAGTCGACCACGACCAGCCGGGACTCCCCGAGGTCGCGCCAGTAGCTCCACCGGTAGGTCTCCGGGTGCTCGTCGACCCGCGTTGCCAGCGCGTCGAGCGTCTGGCTCAGGTCGAGCTCGCGGGACTCCCCCGAGGCGGCGTGGGCCGCGACCCGCTGCCACACCTCGTCCTGGGCGAGCTCCTCCGGCGGCAGGTTGCCGACGTGCTGGTAGACCCAGTAGGACGCGAGGCCGCCGACCAGCCGCTGGTGCCACCAGGACGTGGCGTTCATCTCTCGGTGCCAGCTCGCCGAGGTGTTCCAGTCGTCCCGGATGTCGTGGTCGTCGAAGATCATGGTGCTCGGCAGCGTCGACAGCAGCCAGCGGTTGAGCGGGTCACTCCACGCCAGGCGGTAGAGGTGGGCGTACTCGGTGTAGTCCTTGAGCTCCTCCCACGGCGGCTCCTCGAGGCTGCGTCGCGTGGCGATGAAGTCGCGCATCTCCTCGGAGGTCTCGTCGGCATAGACCTGGTCGCCGAGGAAGCAGACCAGGTGCGGCCACTCCTCGTGCGGGGTCCGGCTCAGGTGCCGCGCATAGGCGCGCAGCGCGTCGACGCCGTTGCTGGCGTTGCCCTGCGCGTCGTGGGGCACGCTGGTCCGGCACGAGCCGAACGCCATGCGCGTGGGCTCGCGGTGCAGCAGGGTCCGCACGCGCGACTGCGGCAGCCCGGGGAAGCGGGGCTCCGGCTCGGGCCACACGACCTCACCGTCGAGCTCCACCTGGTAGTCGCTCGACGTGCCCGGCTCGAGCCCGTCGAGCACGACGAGCGCGTAGTGGTGGTCGTGGACGACGAACGTCGGTGCACTCCAGCTCCGGCCGAACGCCCGCACGGTGACCGTCGCCGCGTCCCGCGCCTCCACCCAGATGGTGGCCGACCGCTCGCCCGCGTAGCGCAGCAGCGGCCCGAGCACAAGGCGCTCGTCGGGTGGTTGGGGCACGACGACCGTTCTACACCAGGCGTGACCGGTCACGGGACAGATGTACTGCAAAGGTGCGGGCAGCCGACCCTGCCGCAGGCCCGGGCCTTCTCCCAGCGTTGGGCTGCACCGAAGGAGCGAAGACGACCCAGGACGCGGCATACCGGGGGCATGCGAAGAGGCGGCCCACCCGAAGGTGAGCCGCCTCTTGCGCGGTGAGTCAGGTGCCTGGGCTCAGAAGCCCATGCCGCCCATCTCGTCGCCACCGGGAGCCATCGGCGCAGCCTTCTCGGGCTTGTCGGCGATGACGGCCTCGGTGGTGAGGAACAGCGCGGCGATCGACGCGGCGTTCTGCAGCGC
>JAICSZ010000238.1 GCA_025936615.1 Pedococcus sp.
ATCCGCGTCGACCCCGACGTGGCGCACTGGGCCAAGGTCGCGCTCGACCAGATGCTGGCGCTGCCCGGGGAGACCCGCCGGGACTGATCCGCTCAGAGCTCCTCGACGGTCAGCGTGAGACCGCGCGAGCGCAACCGGTCCACGAGGGCGTCACCCATCGCCACCGCCGGCGTCAGCACACCCGCGGCCGGCGGCAGCCGGTCGCCGTCCAGGGCCAGGCACAGCGCCGACTCTGCGAGCATCACTGCCGTCGCGGCATACCCGGGGTCGCCCTGGGCGGCCACCACGGCCAGGTAGCGACGCCCGCTCTCGGTGGTGGTACGGGTCTCCATCCGGAACCAGCCGGCCGCCCGCGCCGCCTCGCTCGGGCCCTCCCCCGGCTTGGGCGCGAGCCGGTCGAACCACGGCCGGGTCCGCGCGTCGGACACCGCTGCGAGGGCGAGTCCGAGGCCTGCGGTCATCAGCATCGCGCGTCGGCGCCCCTTGAGCCCGTAGCCGTGGGCGCTGACCTCGCGGTAGCGGAACCGCGGGCCGTAGGCGTGGCCGAGCAGGGCGTTGCTCCGGCGCACGATCCGCGAGTTGAACTGGGCCATGACGAACGGGGCGACCCACTGGCTGGTCTCCCGCTCGACGAACACCGAGCGCACGTCGCGCTGTCCCGCCACCTCCGGCTCCGCGGACCGGTCAGGACTGAGCGCGTAGGGGTCTCCGACCGTGCGGCGTCGTGACGGGTCGGCCTCGATCGCCTCGGCCATGGCCCGGCTCGAGTCGATGGTGCCGCCGCTGAGCCCACCCTTGGCCCGCGCCAGCAGCGTCGTGTCGGTCAGGCCGCCGGCGCCGTCCTGCTTCGCGCGCTCGTGGAGCATCAGCACTGCCAGGTCGGAGGGCACCGAGTCGTAGCCGCAGGAGTTCACCACGCGGGCCCCGGTGCGCCGGGCGGGCTCGTCGCACCTGTCGGCGAGGTCCCTGACGAACAGGACCTCTCCGGTGAGGTCGGCGTAGTGGGTGCCGGCCTCGGCGCAGGCCTGGGCGAGCGGCAGCCCGTAGCGGGCGTAGGGGCCCACGGTCGTGACGACGACGCGGGTCGAGTCGGCGAGTGCCGCGAGGGCCTCGGCGTCGGCAGCGTCGGCGACCACGAGCGGCCACTCGCGGGCCCGGCGGGGCAGGCTCGCGCGGACCTCCTCCAGCCGGCGCTGCGACCTCCCGGCGAGGGCGATCCGCATGCCCTGCGGGGCATGCTCCGCGAGGTCCTGCGCCAGCAGGCGGCCGACGAAGCCGGTGGCGCCGTAGACGACCAGGTCGTGGTCGTGGTCGATGGCCGGGCCGCTCACGGGCGGTGACCGGCCGGCACGCGCTCGCCATCGCGCACGGGGCCGGGGGGTGTGCCGTCACCGAAGGGCCGGCCGCCCAGCTGCTCGCGCCCGTGGGGCGCGAGCCAGCCGGAGAGGTCGGGCCCCTTCGGCACGATGCCGGTCGGGTTGATGTCGCGGTGGACCAGGTAGTAGTGCTGCTTGACCTGCACGAAGTCCACCGTGTCGCCGAAACCCGGGGTCTGGAACAGGTCGCGCGCGTAGGCCCACAGCACCGGCATCTCGGTGAGCTTGTTGCGGTCGCACTTGAAGTGGCCGTGGTAGACGGCGTCGAACCGCGCCAGCGTGGTGAACAGCCGCACGTCGGCCTCGGTGATGCTCTCCCCCATCAGGAAGCGACGGGTGGCCAGCCGCTCCTCGAGCCAGTCGAGGGTGGTGAACAAGCGGTCGTATGCCGCGTCGTACGCCTCCTGCTCGCCGGCGAAGCCGGCGCGGTACACACCGTTGTTGACCTCGACGTAGACCCGCTCCATCACCTCGTCCATCTCCTCCCGAAGGTGCTCCGGGTAGAGGTCGGGGGCGCCCTCGCGGTGGTAGGCGGTCCACTGCGTCGACAGGTCGAGGGTGATCTGGGCGAAGTCGTTGGTCACCACCTTCCCGCTCGCCACCTCGACGATGGCGGGCACGGTGATCCCCCGCGGGTAGCCGGGCCAGCGCTTCTCGTACGCGTCCTTGAGGCGCGGGATGCCCAGCACCGGGTCGACGCCCCCTGGGTCGAGGTCGAAGGTCCAGCTGTCCGCGTCGTGGGTGGGCCCGCACAACCCCATGGACAGCACGTCCTCGAGGCCGAGCAGCCGGCGGACGATGATCGATCGGTTGGCCCACGGGCACGCGCGCGCGGCCACCAGCCGGTAGCGGCCGGGCTCGACCGGCCACTCGTGCTCACCCGTGGCGTCGGCCGTGACCCGGTCCGTGAGGTAGCGGGTGTCCCGCTCGTAGGAGGCTTCGACGTAGGTTCCAGCGGCTGCCATGTCTTGGACGCTACCCGCCGAGCGAGGCCGCTACCCGACCCGGACCCTGGCTTGCGTCTGCGAGTTTGCCCGTGAGCGGGGCAAATCCGCAGACGCAAGCAGTCAGCCGGCGTGGGTGTGGGCGATCAGGTCGCGGTACCAGTGGTAGGAGTCCTTGGGCGTGCGCACCTGGGTGTCGTAGTCCACGTGGATGAGGCCGAACCGCTGCCGGTACCCCTCGGCCCACTCGAAGTTGTCCGTCGCCGACCAGGCGAAGTAGCCGCGGATGTCGGTGCCGTCCGCGATCTCGCCGGCCAGGGCCCGCAGGTGCGCGTCGTGGTAGGCCACCCGCCGCGCGTCCGCGACCCGTCCGTCGACCGGTCCGTCGGCGTAGGAGCAGCCGCTCTCGGTGATGTGGACAGGCGGCAGGGCATCCCCGAACCGGTCGCGCAGCATCCTGGCCGTCTGCGCGATCCCCTCGGGGACGACTGGCCAGTCGAAGTCGGTGCGCTCGTACCCCTCGATCTGCCGCAGCTCGAACGGCAAGCCCTCCGGCATCGGCAGCCCGACCAGCTCGGGAACGGCACCGTCCGCCGAGCGCCCACCACGAGGCGCACCGACGCAGGTCGGGTTGTAGTAGTTGAAGCCGTACCAGTCCAGCGGCTGGTGGATCACCTCGAGGTCGCCGTCGCGGTAGGTGGGGAAGCCCTGCTCGGTGCCCTCGACCGGGTAGCGGCCGAGCAGCACCGGGTCGGCGAAGGTCCAGTTCCACAGGTCGTCGTAGGCCTTGGCCGCCTCGATGTCCTCGGGGTCGTCAGAGGCGGGCCATGCCGGGGCGTGGTTGTTGGAGATGCCGATGTTGGCGCACCCGGCTGCCCGCAGGGCCTGCGCCGCGAGCCCGTGCCCGAGCAGCAGGTGGTGGGCGACCGGAAGCGCCTGCAGGCCGAGGGTCCGCCCCGGCGCGTGGACCCCCACGGCGTGGCCGAACACGGTCACCACGTTGGGCTCGTTCAGCGTCATCCAGCGGGTGACCCGGTCGCCGAGCCGATCGCCCACGACCGAGGCGTACGCCGCGAAGTGCTCCGCGATGGCGCGGCCTGTCCAGCCGCCGGCGTCCTCCAGTGCCTGCGGCGTGTCCCAGTGGAACAGGGTCGCGGCCGGCTGGATGCCCGCGCCGAGCAGCTCGTCCACGAGCCGGTCGTAGAAGTCCAGACCGGCTTCGTTGACCTCGCCGGTGCCGGTGGGCAGGACGCGCGGCCACGCGATCGAGAACCGGTAGCTGTCGACCCCGAGCTCCTTGAGCAGCGCGACGTCCTCGCCGTAGCGGTGGTAGTGGTCGCAGGCCACCGCACCGCTGTCGCCGTTGGCGATCGCGCCCGGCCGCTCGCAGAAGGTGTCCCAGACGGACCGGCCGCGCCCGTCCTCCGTGACGGCGCCCTCGACCTGGTAGGAGGCGGATGCGACACCGAAGGTGAAGTCCTTTGGCAGGGAGGGGAACTCGGTCATGATCAGCTCCTCACGTGGGAAATCTCAGACCTTCATTGCACCGAGCCGCGCCAAGAGGACGGCCTCGGCGACACAGACCTTCTCGAACTCGCCCAGGTGCAGGGACTCGTTGGCGCCGTGCGCTCGGGCGTCCGGGTCCTCGACGCCGGTGACCAGGATGGCCGCCTCGGGAAACTTCTCCGCGAAGGCCGCCACGAACGGGATCGACCCGCCGACCCCGATGTCGACCGGCTGCACGCCCCACGCATCGGCGAAGGCTGCGCGAGCCTGCTCGTAGACGGGACCGTCCGCGTCCGCGTCGAAGCCGGCCCCCTGGTCGTCGAGGGTCACCTCCACCCGGGCGCCCCAGGGCGTGTGGTCCTCGAGGTGGCGCCTCACCAGCTCGAAGGCCTGCTTGGGGTCCTCGTCGGGCGCGAGCCGGATCGAGACCTTGGCGCGTGCTGTGGGCACGAGGGTGTTCGAGGACCTCTCGACGGTGGGTGCGTCGATGCCGATGACGGTCGCCGTCGGCTTGGCCCAGATCCGCTCGAGCAGGCTGCCGGTGCCGATGGTCTGCACGCCGTCGAGCAGGCCGGACTCCCCGCGAAGCCGGTCCTCGTCGAAGTCGAGGTCGCTGGCCTTGCCGGACTTCAGGCCGGGGACGGCGACGTCACCGGCGTCGTCGTGGAGTGAGGCCAAGGTGCGGATGAGCGGGGTGATCGCGTCGGGCACAGCGCCGCCGAACAT
>JAICSZ010000278.1 GCA_025936615.1 Pedococcus sp.
ACCAGGTAGCGCTCGACGTTGCGCAGCTCCTCGGCGAGGGTGGTGAACGAGCCGCCGCGCCGCAGGGCGTAGCGGGTGAAGTCGGCGAACTCCAGCAGCAGCTCGCGCGCCCGCTCCGGGTCGGTGCGCACGAACGAGGCGATCGCGGCGAGCGCGTTGTAGATGAAGTGGGGGCTGATCTGGGCGCGCAGCGCACGGAGCTCGGCTTCCATGGTGCGGGTGCGCTGGCGACCAAGCTCGGCGAGCTCGGCCTGGGTGGCCACCCACCGGGCCACCTCCTCGGTCGCCCGCGCGAGCCCGGCCGTGGCCTGCGGCCCGTAGGCGGCGACGGCGGCCACGACGCGTTCGCCGCTGACGACCGGCGCGACGACAGCGGTCCGCACCGGGCAGCCTGGGTCGGCGCAGGCCACCTCCTTGGGGCCGAGCACGATGGTCCGGCCGCTGCGCAGCACCTCGGTGGCGTGCTCCGCGGCCTGGTCGCTGTGGTGGTCGGCGACACCGTCCCAGGCGAGCACCGTCGTGGGGTCGGTGACGGCGACCGCAGCCGAGCCGAGCAGCTGCCTCAGGTGCCGAGCCGCCTTGGCCGTCTCGTCGGGCGTCAACCCGTCCTGCAGGTGACGCGCTGCGAGCGAGGCGGTGTGCAGCGTGGCGTGCGTGGCCTGGTCTACGTCGGACACGAAGCCGCGCGAGCGGCTGCGACCGTGCCGGACCAGCCTCACCAGGGCGTAGAGGAGCAGCATCGCGCCGGCCACGAAGACGGCGGTGGGAAGGTCGAAGCTGCTCGACATGGTGCGCACTGTAGAGGCAGTCGAGTGCCTGGGAACGGGCCATGGACCGTTCTCGGGCACACGACCTCGGCACCCTAGAGTGGCCGCGTGCCAGACGTCGTCGCCTCGCTGAGCGCCCTCGCGGCCCTGCCAGGAGTGCCCGAGAAGGTCGCGGCGGCACGCGGCGCGTGCGAGCGGCTGCGCTTCCACGAAGCGCTGCGACGACGCATCCCAGAGGCCGCGGCGGAGTCGCGGGTCCGCGGCGCGCAGGCCAGCGCCGCCCTCGAGGGGGCCACCGTGCCGCTGGACCTGGTGCGTGACGTGATGCGCGGCGTCGGCTCCTGGCCCCGCGAGCCCGACCCGGTCCAGCGGGTGGCCCGCGGCGCGGTCCAGGCGACGGCCGAGACCGAGCACGTCCGCCCGCTCGTGACGACGGCGCCCCTCCAGGCACTGGCGCGCCTGCACGTAGCGGCCGCCTCCGGGCTGGTCGAGGACGCGCACCTCGGCCGGCCGCGCACGGGCGACGAGACGTGCGCCGAGCTCGTCGACCTGGGCCCGGCGCCCGCACCATCAGAGGTGGCGGCTCGGCTGGCCGGCCTGGTGGACGTGCTGACGGCCGCCACGGCGAGCGGGGTGCCGGTGCTGGTCGTCGCCGCGGTGGCCCACGCGGAGGTGTGCGCGGTGCGTCCCTTCACCCGCGGCAACGGTGTCGTCGCCCGCGCCCTCGAGCGCGCCGTCGTCCAGGCGGCCGGGCTCGACCCCACCGGGGTCGCCGTCACCGAGGCCGGGCACGCCACGCAGGGTGGGCCGGCCTACCTCGGCGCCCTCGCGGCATACACGACCGGGTCCCCGGAGGGGCTGGGACTCTGGCTCGAGCACTGTGCCGACGCGCTGGTGGCGGCCGCTCGGGCGGGCGAGCAGGTGTGCGACGCGGTGCGCGCCGGCCGGCTGGGCTGAGACACGCCCGCCTCCGGCCACACCCAAAAGTCAAGGGTTCACTTTGTCGGGATGGCGGGGTACACAGGACGGTAAGTCGACGTACGCGAGTCCGACGGCCACCGTGATCCCAACGGGCACCCACGCGCGGGCAGTCCACTGATGGACCGATCGTGACGGGCTTGTCCCGGTGCGACAACGACAGGTGCACGCCTGGTAACCCGGGCCGGACCACGGCCGATGGCACCCCGTCTTGCGGGGTGCCATCACTCGTCCCGCAACGCGCCGCGGCGTGTCGTACCGGCTGAGTTGCGATTGGGGCCTTGATGGTCCAACATGGTGCTGTTCGCTCCCCCTCGGGGTCGAGCGAACCGGCGCACCAGCTCCTCCCCCCCGGAGCTCGGCGCGTCGACGGCCCCGGTTGTCCCCCCGACCGGGGCCGTCCCCTTTTCTCCCACCCGTGTGTCCGTATGCCGCGTGCGCTCCGCCGCGCAGCCCCGGTGCGGGGGTCACGCGTCCACAGGCACCGCGCCCGGGCGCCGCCCGTCCACCGGCGCGGCCGCTGGCGGTGGTCCGTACGCAGTACGGGCGGTGGGCTGGTCGGCATGGACCACCGGGTGATCGGAGTGCTGGGCGCGTCGGGGGGACTGGGTACCTCGACACTGGCGGTTGCGATAGGCGTGCGCGCGGCCCGCCGGTCGGGCGTCACTGCCTGCGTGGACGGGCAGCTGTGGGGTGGCGGCCTCGACGTCACGGCGTGCCTCGAGCACCTGCCGGGTCTGCGGTGGGCCGACCTGGCCGGGGCGGCCGGCGAGCTCGACGGCGCGGCGCTCCTGCGGGAGCTCCCGTCGCAGGACGGGATCGCGGTCCTGGCCGCAAGTGGGCCACTCGGTGCCGGGGGTGCGTCGCTGGAGGGCCATGACCGGGCCGTCGACCTGGGGGCGGGTCGAGAGCTGGCGGTGCGCGCCGTGCGGGCACTCGGCCGGTTGTGTGCGGTCACCGTGGTCGACCTCGGTCGTGGCGGTGACCCACCGCCCGGAGCCGCGCTCGTCGACGTCTGCACCGACGTCGTGCTGGTGGCCGGCACGTCGGCGAGGGGGCTGGCAGACGGGGTCGTGGCAGCCCGCGGGGTCACCGGCCCGGCTCAGCTCGCGAGCGTGGGACTGGTGCTGCGCACTCCTCGACGAGACGCCCTCGAACCCGAGGACGTGGCGACGCGGCTCGACCTGCCACTGGTTGCCACGCTGGCCGACGACCCGCGAGTCGGTGCGGACGCCGACCGCGCCCGCATGCCCGCGACCCGCCGGACCAGCGGGCTCACCCGTGCAGCCGACCGCATCCTCGAGTGGCTGGAGCTCGCCGACGACACCGCTCTCGGGGTGGGTGCGTGAACCAGTCGGTGCTCATCGCGCGGCAGATCGAGCAGGGCCGTGGGCCGGATGCGGGCGTGGTCGAGCGGGTGGTGTCGGCCGAGACCGCGCGGCTGGGCAGCGAGGGAGTGGCCGCAGCGCGGGAGGCGCTCGCCTCGGACGTCCTGGGGCTCGGACCGCTCGAGCCCTGCCTGACGGATCCAACCGTGACGGACGTGCTGGTCAACGGTGACGGCTCGATCTGGGTGGATCGTGGCGGAGGCCTCCACGTTTGGCCGAACCGGCTGCCGGACGCGGCGGCGGCACGACGGCTCGCGGTGCGACTCGCCGGGCTGGCCGGCCGACGGCTCGACGAGAGCCAACCATGGGTGGACGGGCTGCTGCCCGGAGGTGTCCGGCTGCACGCCGTGCTTCCCCCGCTGGTCGACGGTGGAGCGCACGTCAGCCTGCGCGTGCCTCGGGTGCGTGCGCCCGGACTGCCGGCACTGGGAGCGGGTGGGATGTTCTCCGGTGAGGTCGAGCGGCTGCTGCGGGCCCTGGTGCTGCGGCGCCGCTCGTTCGTGGTCACCGGAGGCACCGGCAGTGGCAAGACCACACTGCTGGCCGCCATGCTGGCGGAGGTCCCGCCGAGCGAGCGGATCGTGGTGGTGGAGGACGTTCGCGAGCTGGCGGTCCAGCACCCGCACGTGGTGCGGCTGCAGGGGCGAGGGGCCAACGTCGAGGGCAGGGGCGCGGTCACCCTGGTCGACCTGGTCCGTCAGGCACTGCGCATGCGGCCCGACCGACTGGTCGTCGGCGAGGTCCGCGGGCCTGAGGTCCGCGAGATGCTCGCCGCGCTCAACACCGGGCACGAGGGCGGCTGTGGCACGGTCCACGCCAACACGCCCGCCGACCTGCCGGCGCGCTTCGAGGCACTCGGCGCCCTCGCCGGGCTCGGGCGCGAGGCGGTCCACGCGCAGCTGTCCAGCGCTGTGCAGGTGGCGGTGCACGTCGAGCGTGGCACCTCTGGACGGGTGGTCGCCTCGCTGTCCACGGTGGTGCGCGATGAGCTCGGGCACGCCGCAGTTCGA
>JAICSZ010000089.1 GCA_025936615.1 Pedococcus sp.
CCCAGGGCGCTCGGGGCGGCGCGAAGCGCGACCTTGCGGACGTGCGCGATTGGGCCCGCAAGAACGGCCACAAGGTTAGCGAGCGGGGGCGCATCTCCGCGGAGGTCCAGGCGGCCTACGAGGCGGCGCACTGAGGCGGCGCGCACTGAGGTGGCGCACTGAGACGAGGCACTGGGGACGCCCCACCCGGGCGGACAGCTCAGCCGAGCAGCTGCGCCAAGGGGTCGCCGTCGGCTTCGAGACGGTCGAGGACCTCGTCGAGCTCGAGCTGCCGCAACGCCTCCCCGTCCTCGGCGCCGGCCGAGACCTCGTCCCAGGTCCGCGGTGCCGCGACCGTCGGTGTCTCCTTGCCGCGCAAGGAGTAGGGGCAGATCGTGGTCTTGGCGGCGACGTTCTGGCTCCAGTCGAGGAACACCTTGCCGGGGCGCAGTGACTTGGTCATCTTCCAGACGACCAGCTCAGGGTGCTTCTTCGTCAGCTCCTGGCCGAGCTGCTGGGCGAGGTCGCGGGTCTGGTCGGACGTGAGGTCGCCCGGGAGCGTGGCATAGAGCTGCATGCCCTTGCTGCCGCTGGTCACCGGGTAGAGGTCGAGCCCGAGGTCGGCGAGGCGCTCGCGCACCATGAGCGCCACCTGGGCGCACTCGCGCAGCCCCGCCGGCGCACCCGGGTCGAGGTCGATGACGAGCCGGTCGGGGTTCTGCCGCCGGCCGTCGTCGTCGACCCGCCACTGTGGCACGTGCAGCTCGATCGAGTTGAGGTTCACGAGGTAGGTCAGCTGGGCGAGGTCCTCGACCACGGGGTAGGTGACGTCGTCGACCTTGACGCGGGGCAGCCAGGACGGGGCGCCCGAAGGCAGGTTCTTCTCGAAGAAGCTCTGGTCCGCGGTGCCGTGGGGCCACCGGACCCGGGTCAGCGGCCGCGCTGAGAGGTGGGGCAGCAGCACGTCGGCGACCTGTGCGTAGTAGCTCAGCACCTCACCCTTGGTCGTCTCCGTCGCCGGGTAGAGCAGCTTGTCAAGGCTCGTCAGCCTCAGCCGGCGCCCCGCCACCTCGACGCGGGTCACCTGCGCCTCAGGCACCGTCCACCTCCTGCAGGTCGGCGGGGGTGAGGTCGGTGCGGATGCCGAGGTATGCCGGCTGGCGCAGCCTTCCGTCGCGCGTCACCTCGAGCACCCGGGCCTCCACGACGACCTGCGGCTCGACCCAGGTGACGCCGGTGCGGTCCGGGCGGGGGACCTCGGTGCTGAACGGGGAGTCGGCCCGAGCCAGCGGCGCGAGCACCTCCGCCAGCTGGGTCGCGGCCCGGCCGGCGATGCCGCTGCCCATCCCGCCGGCGTAGCGCCAGCCGCCGTTGCCGTCGGGGGCGCCGACCAGGACGGCGCCGAGCCGCCCTGAGTCGTTGGTCTTCTCCGGACGCCAGCCGCCCACCACCACGGACATGGTGGTGCGGTGCGGGCACGTGACCCAGTCGGGCGAGCGCCGCCCGGGAAGGTACGGCGATTCGAGCCGCTTGCTGACGACCCCCTCGAGTCCCTGCTCGAGGGTGGCTCCGAAAAGCTCCTCGCCGTCCTCGTAGGTGGGCGGCACCTGCCAGTGGCGCCCGTCGAGGTCGAGCCGCTCGAGCAGTTCCCGCCGCTCCGACAGCGGGTGGCCCGTGAGGTCGGAGCCGTAGAGGCGCAGCAGGTCGAAGACCATGAAGGTCACCGGACGGGTTGCGGCCAGCCGGTCGGCCTTGCGCCGGTCGCGCACGTGCATCCGCTCGGCGAGCGCGCCGAAGGACGGCCGGCCACCCTCGAGGGCGACCACCTCGCCGTCGAGGAGCATGTCGTCGTAGAGCCCCGCGATGGCTTGCAGCTCGGGGTACCCGGCGGTGACGTCGTTCTCGGCCCGCGAGGTGAGGGTGAGCGCGCCGTCCCGGACGTCGGCCAGCACCCGCACGCCGTCCCACTTGACCTCGTGGACCCAGCCGGCGCCCTGGGGGACGGCGGCGACCGGGGTGGCCAGCATCGGGCGCATGCCGCCCATCCTGTCGCTATCCCATGCAAATGTTGAGTAAGCGCCGCCCGGGCTCCTCCCGTCGCGGCGCCGCCTCATGCAAATGTCGAGTTGGCGCCACCTCACCCAGTGCGACGGTGACAATGGACGTGGCGTGACCGCGCGGCATACGAGAAGATCGACGGTATGCGAGCGATCTGGAAGGGAGCGGTGTCCTTCGGCCTGGTGAACGTGCCGATCCGGCTGTACTCCGCCACCGAGAACCACGACGTGCAGTTCCGGCAGGTGCACCGGGAGGACGGTGGGCGCATCAAGTACCAGCGGGTGTGCTCGATCGACGGGGAGATCGTGTCCTACGACGACATCGCCAAGGGGTACGAGACCGAGGACGGCGACATGGTCGTGCTCACCGACGAGGACTTCAAGGGCCTGCCGGCCGCGAGCAGCAAGGAGATCTCGGTCGAGAAGTTCGTCCCTGCCGACCAGATCGACCCCATGTTGCTGGACAAGTGCTACTACCTCGAGCCCGACAAGGCCGCGGCCAAGCCCTACGTCCTGCTCCGCGACGCCCTGGAGAAGGAGAACCGCATGGCGGTGGTCACCGTCTCCATCCGCACCCGGATGACGATGGCCGTCCTGCGGGTCCGCGACGGGGTCATCGTCATGCAGACCATGCTCTGGCCCGACGAGGTCCGCGACGCCGACTTCGCGAACCTCGACGGCGACATGAAGGCGACCAAGCAGGAGATGGCCATGGCCGACCTGCTCATCGAGCAGCTCGCCGGCAACTACGACCCCGACGACTACGAGGATGACTACGCCGCCGCGCTGCAGGCCCTGGTCAAGGCCAAGGTCGAGGGCGGCGAGGTGCAGGAGGCTCCGGAGTCCAAGGACGAGTCGGGCGAGGTCGTGGACCTCCTGGCTGCCCTGAAGAAGTCGGTCGACAAGGCGAAGGCGTCGCGCGGCGAGGCCCCGCAGGAGAAGCCGGCCAAGAAGGCGGCGGCGAAGAAGTCGACGGCGAAGAAGTCGACGGCCAAGAAGGCCGCGAAGAAGGCCAGCTGAGTGGCGGAGCTGCCGACCGTCGACGACCTGGCGGTCGTCGAGGACTGCGAGCGAGCCCTGCTCACCGGCGCTGTCCGGGGCGACCGGGTGACCGCGTCGCTGTTGCTGCACGAGGACTTCCGCGAGGTCGGGCAGTCCGGTCGGGTCTGGGACCGTCAGGGCGTCCTCGACATGATGGAGGCCGAGGCACATGAGGGCCGGCTCGAGATCCGGGCCGAGGACCTCGTTGCCACCGGCTTGGCACCGCACGTCGTCCTGCTCACCTTCGACTCGGTCACCGCGAGTGGGCGCGCGCACCGGTCGTCGGTGTGGGTGCGCGAGTCGGGTCGCTGGCAGCTTCTCCACCACCAGGACACGCCGGCTGCCTGAGCCGGGTGCGCCGTTGGTCCGCCGGCAGGAGTGCCCGATGATGTGCGCATGCCGGAAGGCCACACCCTCTTCGCACTCGCACGGGACCTCGACGCCGCGTTCGCCGGGACCAGTCCCGAGGCGACGAGCCCGCAGGGCAGGTTCAGCGCCGGCGCGGCGTTGTTGTCGGGTCGCAGGTTCGTGCACGCGACCTCGTGGGGCAAGCACCTGTTCGCGGAGTTCGAGGCGGACGCGTGGCTGCACGTGCACCTCGGCCTCATCGGCACCTTCACGATCGACGACCGCCCGTATGCCGGTGAGGTGCCTGTGGTGGGTCAGGTGCGGCTCAGGCTCGCCACCAGTGAGCACGTGGCCGACCTGCGCGGACCGAACCTCTGCGCCGTGATCACCCCTGAGCAGGTCGAGGCGGTGACGTCCCGGCTCGGCCCCGATCCCCTTCGGCCCGAACCGGATCCGGAGCTGTCGTGGCGCAAGGTCCAACGCAGCGGCAAGACCGTCGCAGAGCTGCTCATGGACCAGTCGGTGCTGGCCGGGATCGGCAACGTCTACCGCAGCGAGGTGCTCTTCCGCCAGCGCGTCAACCCGTTCAGGCCGGGGCGGGAGATCCGTCGTTCCACCTGGGACGCCATCTGGCTCGACCTGGTCGGGCTGCTGCCCCTAGGGGTCGCCAGCGGGAGGATCGTCACCGTCGCGGAGCAGGTGACCCAGGTGCGCGCGGCGGTGGCCGCGGGCACCCAGGAGCGCCTCGAGGAGCGGCTCTCCTACGTGTACAAGCGAACCGGTGAGCCGTGTCGGGTCTGCGGCTCACGGGTCCGGGCGCAGGTCTTGGGCGGGCGGACCCTCTACTGGTGCGGTCGCTGCCAGCGTCGCCGCTGAGCGTGCGCAGGCAACGGCGTGCTCACTGCGGGTGGACGGCCCACCGGACTGCCAGTCCGAGCCCGGTGAGGAGCACGAGCGCGGCGAGCCCGGCGAACCCAGCGCTGATGTCGACGTCCCGCTCCTGGAGGTCGACGTGCCTCGGGAGGTTGTCCAGTACGCCCTGCAGCTGGTCGGCGTCCTGCGCCTTGAAGTACTTGCCGCCTGTGGTGTCCGCCACGGTGCGCAGCGCGTCCTCGTCGACCACGAGGAAGTTGCGCAGGTCGCGGCCGAACCCCCCACCGAGGCCCCCGGGCGGGCCGTCGAACAGGCTGCCGCCCAGCTGTTCGCGGGTGCACACCATCTGGGTGGGCTCGGTCGTCCCGAAGCCGATCGGGTAGACCCGCACGCCGCGGGCCGCAGCCTGCACGGCAGCGGCCTCAGGGGTCACGCCACGGGTGTTCGCGCCGTCGGTGAGCAGGACCACGATCTCCGGGGCGGTCCTCGCTGCCCGCGGGGCCTGTGGCGCCGGGTCCTGCTGGCCGTCCGGGGACACCGGGTCGGACGGGGCCACGTCAGGGTTGATCTCGGCGATCGCGTCGATCGACTTCAGGATGGCCGCGCCGATGGTGGTGCCGCGGCCCGTCGTGAGCCCGTCCACGGCGCCGCGAAGCTGGTCGTGGTCGGTCGTCGGGGCGACGGCCAGCTGGGCGAAGCCGGAGAACACGACCAGGCCGATGCGGGTCCGGTCGTCCTGGCGGTCGATGAACCGGCGGACCGCCTCCTGCGCGGCTGCCAACCGGTTCGGCTCGACGTCGGTGGAGCACATCGAGCCCGAGACGTCCACGGCGAGGATCACCGCCGAGCTGGACAGCGGGACCTGGGCGCGCACCTGGGGCCGAGCGCCCGCGACGGCGAGCAGACCCAGGGCTGCCAGGACCAGGGCCAGTGGGACGTGCCGACGCCACGTCCTCTGGCTCGGCACGACGGTCCGCAGCAGCGCAACGTTCGAGAACCGGACTGCATTGTGGCGCTTCCGCCGCAGCTGCCACAGGTGGGCGGCGAGAAGGACGGGCACCGCCAGCAGGCCGACGAGGACGGAGGGCAGGCCGAAGTGCACTCAGACCACCCGCCCCGACCGCAGCACCGACATGGTGGCGCCGAGCAGCAGGAGGACAGCAGCGGCGGTGGCGAGCCACGAGGTCACCTCTCGCTTCTCGCCGCGCGTGGTCCAGGCGAGGTCGACCGAGTCGTACACCTTTGCCAGCGCGGCTGCGTCCGAGGCGTTGTGGTAGGCGCCGCCCGTGACGTCGGCGATCTTGCGAAGGGTCTGCTCGTCCAGCGCGGTGGAGATCTGGAACCCGTCGACGTCGAGGACCGTGCCCTGTGGACTGCCCAGGCCGACGGGGTAGATGCGCACCCCGGCAGCGGAGGCCAGGTCGGCGACGGCCAGCGGGTCGGGCGTCGTGGTGTTCTCCCCGTCCGAGAGCAGGACCATCGCCGCGGAGCCGTAGTAGCCGATGTCGGCGTCGTCGAGGCTGCCGTCCTGTTGCGGGTCCACGGTCAGTGGCTTGCCGGCGATCGCGCTGAGCCCGGCGATGATCCCGCGCCCCAAGGCGGTGCCGCCCTGGGGCGTCAGCCGGTCGATCGCCGCCAGGACCAGGGAGCGGTCGTCGGTCGGCTGCTGCGAGACCAGGGCGCTGTCACCGAAGGCGACCACGCCGAGGCGGATGGAGGCGGGCTGGCGCGACACGAAGGTGCGGGCGGCAGCCTTTGCCGCGTCCAGCCTCGTGGGGGACAGGTCCTTGGCAGCCATGCTGGTGGAGACGTCGAAGGCCAGGATGACCGTCCCCTCGCGGTGCGGCTCGGCGACGGTCGCCACCGGCCGCCCGAGCGAGACCAGCAGCAGGGTCAGCGCGCCGAGCAGGAGCAGCGGTGCGACGTGGCGCCAGCGGTCCCTCGCGAGGAGCTCCGGGGCGATGAGGCCCTGGGCCGCCAGCTCGGCCCGACGGGCCAGCCGCCTCGCCTGGAGGTGGCGGTAGGCCACGACGAGTGCCGGCACGGCCAGCAGCAGCACCAGCGCCCATGGCCACTCGAAGCTCACCGTCGCCTCCGGCGGCGCAGCTCCGAGATGCGGGCCAGCGCGCGGACGAGGTCGTCGTCGGTCGCGACCCGGTGCAGGTCGGTCCCGGCGCGGCGGGTGGCTGCTGCCAGCTCCTCCGCTCGCTCCGTCGCGGCAGCGGCCAGGCGCGATCGGAACACCGGGTCGCTGGTGTCGACGAAGATCTGCTCGCCCGTCTCGGCGTCCTCCACGTAGACCATGCCGACCGACGGCAGCTCGGACTCACGCGGGTCGACGACCTGGATGGCCACCACGTCGTGCCGACGTGCCAGCAGTGCCAGTGGTCGCTCCCAGCCGGGCTGTGTGATGAAGTCCGAGACGATCACGAGCAGGCACCGGCGCCGAGCCACCCCGAACGCCGCGCGCAACAGCCGCGCCAGGTCGGTGGTGGAGTGGTTCGCCGGCTCCTGCGGCTGCTCGAGCAGCGCCCCGGCGATCCGCAGCACCTGGTTGCGCCCTGCTCCCGGTGGCACCATCTGCAGGTCGTCGTCCATGAGCACCGCCCCCACCCGGTTGCCGCCACGCGACAACAGGTGGGCGATCGTGGTCGCGACCTCGGCCAGCACCAGCGACTTCTGGCGGTCCACCGGCCCGAAGCCCATGGACGGAGACCGGTCGAGCAGCAGCCACGCAGTGACTTCACGGTCCTCGACGTACTCACGGACGTAGGGCGTGTCCATCCGTGCGGTGACGTTCCAGTCGATGTGGCGCAGGTCGTCGCCCGCCGCGTACTCACGCAGGTCGGTGAAGTCGAGCCCGCTGCCGCGGAAGAGGGTGCGGTAGTCACCCTGCATCCGGCCGTCGAGCGGCCGCACGACCCGCCACTGGAGTCGGCGCAGGAGGCCCTCGGGCGTCAGCGGGCTTGCGGCGACCACGGTGCCTCGCTGGTCTGCTGGCGGCGCTCCCGCAGCGGCACGTCGGGCATCGTCACGGCGTCGAGGACGGGCGTCAGCAGGTCGTCGGCGCCGATGCCCTCCGCGAGCGCCTCGTAGGACAGCACCAGTCGGTGCCGCATGACGTCACGGGCCATGTCGCGGACGTCCTGTGGCCGCGCGAAGTCGCGGCCGCGCAGGAACGCCAGCGCCTTGCCGGCCAGCACCAGGTTGATCGACGCGCGCGGGCTGGCCCCGAACGACAGGAACCGCGCCAGGTCCGGCAGGCCCACCGCCGCCGGTGCGCGGGTCGCCGTCGCCAGCCGCACGGCATACTCGATCACTGCGGGGTCGACGTAGACCTGGTCCGCCTTGCGCTGGAAGGCGACCAGCTGCTCGGGGTCGAGGACCCGTTGGGCGGTCTCATAGGTCGTGGTC
>JAICSZ010000423.1 GCA_025936615.1 Pedococcus sp.
CCGCAGGACCGTCCGCCGGTCGACCTTCTCACCACGAGGATTCATCGATTTCCCACCTTCGTGTCCGGGCCGCCTGAGGCCGCCGCTGCGATCATCCTCACACTCTGGCGGCCGTGATCGAGTCTGTCAACGATGTTGACATACCCAATCACAATCAATCACCGTGTCGTTATGAACGAGCCGCTGCGCGTCACCTCGCGCACCCTGCCGGTGCGCGGATCGCGCCTCGGTCCGCAGGGCCAGCTGCCGCCCCTGGCGCCGGTGCGGCCCCGGCCGCTCGCCCGGGTGAGCGAGAATGCCCCGCGCTCGATGCGCGAGCGCGTCGAGCGCGGACGGCTGCCCTCTCCGCTGCCGTACGCCGTGTTCAGCGACTACGACCGGGCCGACCACCAGCTGGAGCTGCCGGCGCTCGAGCTGTCGAACGGCGAGGTGACGGCGACCGTCCTGCCCACCCTAGGCGGCCGCGTCTGGTCCCTGGTGGACCACACGCGCGAACGTGAGCTCCTCTTCGTGAACCCTCGGCTGCGGTTCGCCAACTTCGGGCTCACCGACGCGTGGTTCGCCGGTGGCATCGAGTGGAACCTGGGGTCGACCGGGCACACCACCATGTCGGCGCGCCCCGTGCATGCGGGCGTCGTCGAGGGACCGGACGGGCCGGTGCTGCGGCTGTGGGAGTGGGAGCGCACCCGCGACCTGGTGCTGCAGGTGGACCTGTGGCTGGACGGGGCGCGACTGCTGGCCTCGACCCGCGTGGTCAACCCCGACCCGGAGCCCAAGCCGCTCTACTACTGGACCAACATCGCGGTGCCCGAGACCGGCGCCACCCGCGTGCTGGTACCGGCCACGCACGCCTGGCGCACCGACTACTCCGGGCTCCTCGACCGTGTCGCGGTGCCCCACCCCGACAGCGCAGACGTCGACGTCAGCCGCCCGTCGGCCTCCACCTACGCCGCGGACTACTTCTACGAGGTGGGCGACCAGCGCGGGCGGATCGTGTGCGCCGTCGAGCCCGACGGGCGCGGCTTGGCGCAGACCTCCACGGAGGCGCTCACGGGCCGCAAGCTGTTCCTGTGGGGCACCGGCCCGGGCGGCCGCCGTTGGCAGGATTGGCTCGGGACCCCCACCACCCGCTACGCAGAGATTCAGGCGGGCGTCTGCCCGACCCAGCTCGAGCACGACCTCCTCGAGGGGCACGCCAGCAGGTCGTGGACCGAGTGCTTCGCCGCGCTGGACCTGTCGCCCGAGGTGGTGGCCGGGGACTACGGCGCCGCCTCCGATGCCGCCGCGCGGGCCGTGCACGAGACGGCGTCGCCGGACTGGTTGGAGGACCGGCACGCCCACTGGCTGGCCGAGGTCGCCGACCTCGACCCGGGTGAGCCGGCGTGGGTCGCGAGCGGGTGGGGCGCGGCGGAGCTCGCGCTGCGCGGCCAAACCGCACCAGCAGGTATGCCGTTTCCTCCCGTCGACGACGACAGCGCACCACTGCGCCGGTTCGCCGAGGCACGCGCCGTGGCCGCCCTGGACGCGGTCGCGGTGGGTCAGCCCACGATCCCGCCGGTGTCGGACCGGTGGCGCGCGTCGTGGGACGAGGCCGCCGCTGCTCCCGGCGTCGGGTGGTGGGTGCACCTCGCGGTGGCGGTCGGTCACCACGTGCGCGGGGAGAACGAAGCTGCCCACGCGGCATACCTCAAGAGCATCGAGCACACGCCCACGGCGACCGCGCTGCGCGGGCTCGCCCTCCTCGCAGGCAACGACACCGACGCCGACGAGCTCTTCGCGCGGGCCACCGCGCTCGACCCAGCCGACCGAGGGCTCCCGACCGAACGGCTGGTGCGGCTGCACGAAGCGGGCCGGGACGAGGAGCTGCTCACGCTGGTCGAGGGGCTGCCGGAGCCGATCCGCAGCCACGGACGCACGCGCCTGCTGGTCGCGCAGGCACTTGCCGCGACCGGGCGCGAGGATGAGGCGCTGGAGGTGCTGGACGACCTCGAGGTGCCCGACCTCGCCGAGGGCGACAACTCCACGTCGGACCTCTGGCTGGCGCTACGCCCCGGCGAGCCGGTGCCGCAGCGGCTGGACTTCCGGATGGCTCGTGACGCGCCTGACGCCGCCGGTCACTGAAGCCGCGCGCGGGCCCGCGACTCGACGGTGATGGTCACCGCGCCGCCGAGCCGTCGGAACAGACCACCGACGACGGGCACGTCGGCGCGCCCGACGAGCCGGACGACGGCCGTCTCGCCATCAGGGGTCCCCGTGCCCGGCGCCACCGCCCAGTACAGCATCCCCGGCGGCCTGGGACGACCCGCGAGATAGCGTTGGGCCGTGGTCGCGACTGTCTGGTCGTTGACCGCCACGGCGTCGGCCAGCCCCCGGTCGTAGGCGGCGACGTCGAGCGAGTCGGCCGCATCGAGGGCAGCGCCGTCCGCGACGTCGAGCAGCCGCATCCGCTGCAGCTGTGCCGAGGTGACCACGACGGTGCCCATGACGAGCAGCATTGCCACGACCGCGAAGCCGAGGATGAGCAGCGTCACCTGCCCGCGCTCGCCGCCATGAGCGCGGAGCCGTGCGCTGAGTCGTGCCCGGGCCCCGCTCATAGGGAGCCCCGGAAC
>JAICSZ010000445.1 GCA_025936615.1 Pedococcus sp.
AAGGCCGCCCGCACCTTGTGGTCGTCGAGCTGGCGCAACGCGGCCGCCGTGGTGCCACCCGGCGAGGTCACCTGCTCGCGGAGCACGGTGGGGTGCTGGCCGGTCTCACGCATCATCGTCGCTGCGCCGAACAGGGTCTGCACCACGAGCTCGGTGGCGGTCGGGCGGGGCAGCCCGAGCACGACGCCGGCCTCGATCATCGCCTCGACGACGTAGAAGATGTAGGCCGGCCCGGAGCCCGAGATCGCGGTCACCGCGTCCTGGTGCTTCTCCGCAACCTGCACCACGCGCCCGCACGACCGCAGCAGGTCGGCCGCCTCCTCGAGGTGCGCGGCGTCCGCGCTGCGACCGGGGCTGACCGCGGCCATGCCCTGGTCGACCAAGGCGGGTGTGTTGGGCATGACGCGCACCACGGCAACGCCGTCTGGCAGGCGGGACTCCAGGAAGGACGTGGGGATGCCCGCCGCGAGCGAGACCACGAGGTTGCCCGGGGCGACGTGGTCGCGGATCTGCTCCACCAGGGCGCCCATGTCCTGTGGCTTCACGGTGAGCACGAGCGTGTCGGCCGCCTCGGCGGCCTCGACGTTGCCGACGACGCGTACGCCGTAGCGCTCCTTGAGCTCGTCGGCGCGCTCCGGACGCCGGGTGGTCACCACGAGGTCGTCCGTGCTGCGCCCCGAGCGGACCAGGCCGGACAGCAGGGTCTCCCCCATCACTCCGGCACCGAGGATCGCGACAGTTCCCATGGGTCCCAGTCTCCCGTCTGCGGTCAGCCCGTGTCAGCCGGGTATGCGCTCCCTCAGCCCCGGCTGGCCAGGCCCCGCAGGAAGAACACCGTGTTCGCGGGCTTCTCGGCCATCCGGCGCATGAGGTAGCCGTACCACTCGTCGCCGTAGGGGATGTACACGCGCATCTGGTTGCCGCGGTCGGCGATGCGCTTCTGCTCGTCCGGACGGATGCCGTAGAGCATCTGGTACTCATAGCTCGCAGCCTCGCGACGGTGGTGCGCTGCGAGCGCCCCCGCGATCTCGACCAGCCGCGGGTCGTGGCTGGCCACCATGGGGTAGCCGTCCCCGGCCATGAGGATCTTCAGGCAGCGCACGTAGCTCTGGTCGACGTCCGAGCTCGACTGGTAGGCAACGGACTCCGGCTCCTTGTAGGCGCCCTTGCACAGGCGCACGCGGCTGCCCTCATGGGCCAGGTCGCGGCAGTCGGCCTCGCTGCGGCGCAGGTAGGACTGGATGACGGCACCCACCCATGGGAAGTCCTCGCGCAGCTCCCGCAGCGCCTCGAGCGTGGCGTCGGTGGTGGTGTGGTCCTCCATGTCGAGGGTGACGGTGGTGCCGGCCTCGGCCGCGGCCCGGCAGATCTCGCGCGCGTGCTCGAGCGCGATCTTGTCGCCGTCGCCGGGGAGGTGCTGGCCCAGTGCCGAGAGCTTGAGGCTCACCTCGCCCATGCCGTGCTGGGACAGGTCGGCCTCGGCGAGCGCATGCAGCAGCTCGAGGTAGTGGTCGCGCGTGCGGATCGCCTGGGTGAGGTCGGTGGTGTCCTCGCCGAGGTAGTCGATGGTGGCCAGCCGGTTCGTGGCCCGCAGCTCGGCAGTCGCGTCGACCGCGTCCTGGGTGCTCGTGCCGGGCACGAACCGGTGGACCACCTGGCGGCTCACCGGTGCCCTCTCGACGGTGCGCCGGACCGCATCGCTCTTCGCGAGCTGGAGCAGGCTGTTGCGCAGCAGGTCACTGGCGTCCACGGGGGTCCTTTCACGCCGTCGGGTGGGCCGCGGACAAGGCTAACCGTGGGCCCGTGCGGCGCACGACCCGGAGGTAGGCCCCTCAGGCGGTGCGGCGGCGCAGCGTGAGACCGCCCAGGACCAGGGAGATCAGGATCCACACGGCGATGACCAAGGCGTCCCTGACGACCTCGCTGCCCGGCTCCAGGCTCGCGGTGACCTCCTGCATCGCGTCGACGGCGTAGGACAGGGGCAGGACGTCGGAGACCCAGCGCAACAGGTCGGGGAGCCGGTCACGGGCCACGAGCAGGCCGCACAGCAGGAACTGCGGCAGCACGAACGCCGGCATGAACTGCACCGCCTGGAACTCGGTACGCGCGAACCCGCTCGCCAGCAGTCCCAACGCCGTGCCGAGCACCGCGTCGAGCACTGCCACGACGACGAGCTGCCACAGCGGCCCCTGCACCTCCAGGCCGCACACGTAGATGGCGAACGCGGTCGCGACCACCGCCTGCAGGACCGCCATCACCCCGAACGCCAAGGCGTAGCCGAGCATGAAGTCGCCCTTGCCCATGGGGGTGGTGAGCAGCCGCTCGAGCGTGCCCGACGTCCGCTCGCGCAGGGTGGCGACGCTCGTGAC
>JAICSZ010000356.1 GCA_025936615.1 Pedococcus sp.
CTACTACCGGCTCCGATGGACGACCCGCGCCCTGACCGTCTTCCTGATCGGCACCATGCTGGCCACCGTCTACCTCGGGTGGCACTTCGCGGTCGACGACCTCGCCGGTCTCGTCATCGCGTTCACCGCAGTGCTGCTCGGTCGACGGAGGATCTACCCACACCGGCCCTCACCGTCGCCGCAGCGACCCAGGGACGCGCGGACCGAGCACACAGCAGTGCTGGCGGCTCCGCGCACCCATTGAGACAGATGCTCGTCGTGGTCACGGTCGTTGCCGGAGCGGGCTGCCTGGGGGCACGATGTCGGCAACGAGCGCGGGCCATCGCCGATGATGGCCACCTCCACTGGCGTAGACCATGTACTGGCATCCACTGCCACTCGCGGCGTCAGCCGCCAGCCCGCCCCGAAGCCAATCCCCTTGCGACAATGTCGGAGGTCGCTGTAACCCCCCACGGACGATTCTCCGGGCGTGATCGTGGGATGGAATCTGGTGAGGTTGGGGTTGTGCACGAGGTGACCGACGGCCTTCTGCATCCGTTGCTGGCTGCACGCTCGAGCTCGACGTCGTTCGATCCCTCCGCGTGCGTCACCGCGCCAGAGGTGGACTCCCTGTTGCTGGCGGCGCGGTGGGCACCCTCGGCGGGCAACTCCCAACCATGGGCGTTCATCGCCGGTCGGCGCGGAGAGCCAAAGCACGATCGCTTGGTTCGGCACTTGTCCAAGAGCTCGGCGCGATGGGCACCGAAGGCAGGCTTGCTCGTCGCCAACCTCTCTCACCGCTTCGTTGAGGACACAGACTGGGACTACTCGGAGTTCTCGGAGTACGACCTCGGTCAGGCAGTCGCGCACATGTCCTTTAGGCGCAATGGCTGGGCCTGCACGTGCGCCAGTTCTGGGCATTTGACCGTGCGGCGCTCACGGCAGAGTTCGATGTACCGCAACACTGGGAGGTCACGACGATGTCGGCCATCGGACGCGTCCCAGCCGACTCCGATCCGGATGTCCCCGCTCGCGACCATGAATCGGCCCGCCGGCGCCGTTCATTGAACGAGATCCGCTGGTGGCCGCAGGCCGGATACAGCGAGCGCCGGTAGCCGATCGCCAAGCGGTGGTTCGCCTCGAGGGAGCCGATGGGGCCCGTACGACGACCTGTTGGACAGCGGCAGGGGTGCGTGTGTAGGTGGGGTGCTTCTAGCGTGCCGGCCGAAGGCACACCGCGGCGGTGCTCGACGGGATGCTGGCCCCGCGTCGGGGCCTGGCCGAACTTCGCCGGTGGGTGGGCCGATAGACCTGCGGCATAGCGGGTGTGACGCAGCCACTGGTCAAGCCGTGCTCTCGATCGGTTCGGTCATCGTGGCGATGAGGGCGTTCAAGGGGCGTGTGTCACCTGCTGAGTCCCTGGCGCCTGCTGGGTCGCGCCGCCGCCGCGACCGTTCTAGGCGTTGCGCGGGGCGTGGCCATTCTCCTGAGTGTCGTGCTGTCCGGCATCTGATGACGGGCGGTGTCGTAGGCGAGCCGCCGGGAGCCTTGGTTGGGTCGTGGTCCGAGGTCGCCGCCGGCGAGGTGGGTGAGCCGGTACTGCTCGCGGTAGGCCTCGGTGAGCGTCCCGAGGTAAGCGACGCGGTCGATGATGAGTTGGGCTCGGTGTTGGAGGTAGTCGGTCCAGGTGGGGTGGCCGATGTCGGGGGCGGGGAGCCAGGGGAGCGGTCGTCGGGTGGGTTCGCTGCTGGGAATCCCGAGGGTGGTGGGGTAGTCCTGGATACGACTGGCCAGGACGAGCGCGGGGGAGCGGACGCCGGTGAGCTGGTCGTAGTCGACCGCGGCGCGGAGGACCTGGGCTGGTGGGGCGCCGCGGGTGGCGGCGTCGGCGAGGGCCTCGGCGAGCCGGGGTGCCCCGGGGTCGGCGAGCAGCCGGACCGTCTGCTGCGGGGTGAGGGCGGTGTGGGCGGCGGCGCGGAGGGTGTCGAGGGCGGCGTGGTTCCAGGCGTGCTGGTAGCGGGCGACCAGCGACGGTAGCTCGCGTGCCTCGCGATCCGTAGCGCGGAGGGCGTGCGTGGCGGAGTCCTCGGCGCCGGTCCGGTCGAGGACCGCGGTGAGCACGTCGACGGCGGTGGCGGGCGGGTCGGGTTCATGGTCGCTGGTGGGGTCGAGGAGGTGGTCGGTGACGGTGTACCAGTGGGTGCTGGCGCGGCCGCGGGAGGAGGCGACGTAGAGCGCCTCCCGGGTCATCTCCGGAGTGACCAGCGCGTGGGCGGTGTCCACGGTGGCGCCCTGGGCGCGGTGGGCGGTGGCGGCATAGGCGAGCTGGAGGTGGTCGCTGACGTAGTCGGCGGGCAGCCGCACGGTCCCACGGTGCTGCTGATGCCGCACCGTGAGGGATCCGTCGCGGTGGCGGGCGGTGATGGTCCAGGTGTCGCCGTTGGTGACCCAGTCCCGGCCTCGCCGAAAGGTCAGGGTGCGTTGGTTGAGGCGGGTGACGACCCAGTCCCCGACGCCGGCGCGGGTCCCGTCCCGCAGTTCGACCGCTTGCTGCGGGTCGCGGTCGACGTGGCCGGCAGCGATCCGCTCGGCGCGAGCGCGGGCGTTCAAAGCGGTGACATACGCACCGGTGGAGGCGATCAGCAGGGAGGTCTTGCCGGTGAGGATGTCGGTGGTCCAGGCGTCGTAGGCGGCCTCGAGCATCGCGTCGCGGGTGCCGGACCGGATCCGGTCATGAGTCTCGTAGAAGGCCAGCGCGGCGGGGTCGCCACGTCGGAGGGCGAGGGTGGCGTCGGCCTCGGCGGGGTCGGTGAACCGGTGGAGCCGGTCGAGGTGGACGGCGCCGACCTCGGCCTCGAGGAGTCGCAGGGCGCCGCCGGCGTCGACCGCGGTGAGCTGGGCTGGGTCGCCGAGCAGCCGCACCACCGCCCCCGCTTCGTTCGCCCGGTGGACGAGGTCGGCGAGCTGCAGGGTGCCGGCCATTCCGGCTTCGTCGACGAGGACGACGTCACCGGAGCGGAGTTGGAACCACGGATCGGACGGCGCCTCCGGGATGGTGGAGATTCGGCTGTTCTCGTGGAGGAACTTGTGCAGGTTCTCCGCGCGCAGGCCGAGCTCGCCGGACAGGACGTGGGCGGCACGGGAGCTGGTAGCGAGGGGGATGATGCGGCGGCCGTCGGCGGCGCACACATGTGCGAGGGCGCGCATGGCGGTGGTCTTGCCGGCGCCGGCGGGCCCGATCCCGACC
>JAICSZ010000015.1 GCA_025936615.1 Pedococcus sp.
CGTAGCTCGCCATGACCCAAGAGTGCGCCCAGTCCTGCTCCACGACAAGCACGACTGCGCCGCTCGCCCCTCAGGGGAGCGGGACCTAGGCTGGCCGAGCCAGCGCCGAGGAGGAGACCCGCATGCCGCAGCCGCACCCGCGGGACGCCCGGCGCCGCGTGCCCCGCACGGACCGCGTCCTCGCAGAGGAACCGGTGGCGGGCGCAGTCTCGCGCCTTGGTCGGGACACCGTGAAGGCTGCCGTCGCGGCCGCCCAGCAGCGGGTGCGCAACGGCGAGATCTCCCCCGACCAGGTCGTCGCGGCGACGCTGGCCGCGCTTCCGGAACACGTCACGACGATGACCCCCGTGCTCAACGCGACGGGAGTTGTCATCCACACCAACCTCGGGCGCGCGCCGCTGTCCTCGGCCGCGCTCGAGGCGATGACGACGGCCGCGGGCTACGTGGACGTCGAGCTGGACCTCGCCACCGGTCAGCGGTCCTCACGTGGTCGCGCGGCCTCGGCCGCCCTCCTGCGCGCGGTGCCCGAGGCGCAGGCGGCTCTCGTCGTGAACAACGGAGCAGCGGCTCTCGTGCTCGCGACCACCGCCCTGGCGGCCGGCCGCGAGGTGCTGGTGAGCCGCGGGGAGATGGTCGAGATCGGTGACGGCTTCCGCCTCCCTGACCTCATCGCCAGCACGGGAGCCCGGCTACGCGAGGTGGGCACGACGAACCGGACGTCGCTGCAGGACTACGCCGACGCCGTCGGCCCTGACACGGGCTGCATCCTCAAGGTGCACCCGAGCAACTTCCGTGTCGAGGGCTTCACCTCGTCGGTACCGGTGGTCGACCTGGCGTGCCTCGGTCCGCCTGTCGTGCACGACATCGGCAGCGGCCTGCTCGGCGCCCGCCCGCTGCTGCCCGAGGAGCCGGACGCGGCCTCGTCACTGCGCGACGGGGCGTCGGTGGTGACCTGCAGCGGCGACAAGCTGCTGGGCGGACCCCAGGCAGGTCTGGTCCTGGGTCGCACGGACGCCGTGGAACGTCTCCGACGGCATCCGCTGGCCCGCGCCGTGCGCACGGACAAGACCACCCTCGCGGCACTCGAGGCCACCCTGCGGGGACCCACGCCTCCGGTCCTGCAGGCGATCGAGGCCGACCCCGGCCGGCTCCGCGCCCGGTGCGAGGCGGTCGTCGCCTCGCTCGCGCCGGAGATCGGCGCCACCGTGGTGCCCGCCCAGGGCGTCGTGGGCGGCGGCGGAGCTCCGGGACTGCGCCTCCCCGGGTGGGCGGTCGCCCTCCCCGAGCGGTATGCCGCTTTGTTGCGTTCGCGGACCCAGCCCGTCCTTGCGCGCGTGGAGCGAGGTCAGTGCCTGGTGGACCTGCGTTGCATCCCAGAGACCTCGGATGAGGTTGTGGCAGAGGCCATTCAGGGCTGCTGAGTGCGCACTCGGCCGCTGGCTCAGGCCGTGATCACACCGCCTTCGAACGTGCAGGTGAACCGGCCGTCGTCGGTGCGCAGGGTGCGGCTCAGGGGGTATCCATAGGGGCCAGTCGCGCCTCCGGCGTCCTTCCACCGTGCCAGGACGTTTCCGAACACGTCGTAGCCGGGCTTGCCGCTGAGCGCCCACACGTCGCCCGCTTGGAAGGTCTGGAAGGACCCGCGGCTGGTGGCCCTGGCGGGCGCGGTGGGGTACCGCAGCACGCCTGACCAGCGGCCCGAGGCCAGCCAGGCGCCGTACATGGCTCCCGCGACGAACTGCGTGGCGGTGCTTGCCGAGTCGGTGAAGCAGCCTTCCTGGAAGGTCTGGACCCAGCCGCTGTCGGGCAGGCCGCGTTGGATCCCTGAGGTCGGGTAGCCGAGTGGGCCGTCCTCCCGTCCGGACGCGGTCCACTGGTCCCACATGGAGCCGAAGACGGCCTGGGTGGAGGTGCTTGCCGAGTCGGTGAAGCAGCCTCTCTGGAAGGTCTGGATCCAGCCGCTGTCGCGTAGACCGTGTTGGATGCCAGAGGTCGGGTAGCCGAGGGGACTGTTCTCTCGACCGAGCGCCTTCCACTGGTTCCACATGGAGCCGAAGACGACCTGGGTAGTCGTGCTCGCGGAGTCGGTGACGGCGCCGTTGGCGAAGACCTGGATCCATCCACCGTCCCGCAGTCCGGTGATGCGGTCGGAGGCGGGGTAGCCCATGACACCGCGAGGTCCCCCCATGGCCTGCCAGTGCTGGTCGACCCAGGCCAGGAGCGCGCGAGTGCCATGGTCCGGGCTGGTGACGATCTTGCCACCCTGGTACTGCACGTAGGCACCCTTGCCGTCACCGACCTGGCGCACCGGCCCCGTCGAGGCCCGCAGGAACGAGCGCTGCTCGCCGAGGTCCCGGTACTTGAGGGAGATCGAGCCCCACACCGGCAGGCAGGGGGCGCTGTGCTCGGCGGTCCGGTTGTCCGAGAGGGAGGTGGTCGTGCAGCTCTCCCACTTGTACGGCGCCACACAGCTGACGACGCGGCAGTGCACCCCACCGCTGCACTTCACCTGGGTGTTGCACTGCCCGTAGCGGAACGCGTTGCAGCAGACCCGCCGCTGGTCGCAGGTCGCAGAGGACCCCCGGCCACACGAACAGCTCCAGCACCGGCTGTCGCAGATGCCGTCGCTGCAGCCGGTGGAGCACTTCGAGCACGATGCGTTGCAGTCGACGATGTAGCGGTACCCCTTGCCACACCAGGAGGAGTCAGCGGCCTTCCACCATCCTGCTGCGAAGCTGCCCGGCGGGCAGGCGTTGACGCCCTGGTTGATGGTGCAGCAGAACACCGTCCACCCGCTGTCGAAGGTGCTGCCCGGCCCACAGATCGAGGCGTAGGCCGAGACCGGGCGGAGCGCGTAGGTGCGGGGGTTGGTGGCCAGCGCCGAGCCGGCAACGGCGGCACCGACCAGCATGCTGCGCCGGGACAGGGGACGGAAGCGCCGCGACAGGGAGCCGATCATCCCGACGAGGCCGCCAGGTCCGGCGTTGAGGTCCTCCAGGGTGCTCACGGCCGTCCTCCCTGACGGGCCATCGTGGCCCGGTCGGTGATCTGCAGGGTCCGCACGAACGCCTCTGCGCGGGCGACCGAGGCCATCCTCCGGGCGTGGCTGCCGACGACGGTGAACAGGCAGAACCCCCGACCGCCGGAGCTGAAGAAGTGCTGCGAGGCGCTCAGCCCCGGCAGCGGTCGCTGCAGCCGGTTGGGGCCGAACTGCGAGGGAGCCAGCCGCGGCACGCCCTGCTTCTCGAACAGCCCTTGGTCGGCGACCTCCGTGCCGTAGTCGACCAGGGCGACGAAGACGTCATCGGGACCCAGCAGCTCCACGACCCCGCTGCCGAAGTCACCACGGTCCCGCGGCATGGGGCGGGTGCAGGCGTGCAGCACACCCCTCGTGACGTCGTCCTGCGGCACGACCGTGCGCGCGCCGAGCGCCGGTGGTTCGGCGCCCGGGAGGCGGCGCACCTCCACCGTCCAGCCCCTCGGCGTCTGCGCGCCCATGCCGTAGTTGTCGGACATTGCCCTCAGCTCCCCACTGCGGTGGCGACAAGTGTGGTGGCGGCTGCAGCCAAGGCCACCCTAGCGAGGACGTCCGCCGCGCTTGCCCATCTTTCAACCCGTTCGAACACCCGGTGCAGGGCCCTGCGGTCGGTGACCCTGCGCAAGCCCAGCGAGGGGAGGGCACGAACCAGCCCGAAGGTGCCGCCGATGGCGAGCCCGGCACCCAGGTGGCCGGACCAGGCGGCGAGGAGCACCGCGGCATACGTCGTGGCGCTGGTGGTGATCGTGACCAGGCCAAGACCGAGCTGCGCGCCGAAGCCGGCGCCGTAGACCCAGCCGCGGTACCGGGCGAGCCACTGCTCGTCGACCTGACGGTGCCAGGACGGCAGCGACAGCCCGCCGACGCCCAGGTCGAGGGCGAGCCCGCCCAGCAGCAGGGCGGCGAGGAGGAGCTGGGTCGCGGACGAGGAGCGCCATCCCACCGGGACGAGCGACCCGAGGGTCGCGGCGAGGCCGCCGACCACGAGCCCGCCCACGAACGATCCGGCCACGTACGCCGTGGTGGTCAACCACCACCGGGAGCCGCGTGCCCGCTCACCGAGCGGGCTGATGCTCGAGAGCATCGACTCGCCTCAAGGCGACCATGTCGCATGAAGTGCTGCCACCACCGCCATGGGCAGGCCGAGCAGGAGGGCGGTGGTGGTCGGGTCCACCGGTCAGCGCCGGTCGGCGGCCGCACGCCCCGAGTGCCCGCTGTAGTCGTGCCGATGGCCGTGGTCGTCAGCCGGCTCGTGGTCGGGGGAGGCGTAGAGGCTCGGGTCGCCCGGGCTGATGCCGGCCGCGAGCAGCTCGCTGTCCATGCGGGGCAGGCTGTCCCTCTCGCCCCGGCCGACCAGGTCGTCGCCCACCAGCATGCCCGGCCCAGCGCGACCCGCGGCGTTGCGCGCCTCCTCGCCGTCCGCGACGCCCTGGGCCATCAGGTCGCGTACCTGCGACCACGTCGTGGCCGACCCCTCGCCGGTCACCCTCCCGGCCTCGACGTAGACGAAGTAGGGGGAGCCCGGGATGTCATAGTCGGTCCAGGCGCCCGAGGACTGGACGACCTCACGTCCCCCGGCCAGTGAACGCAGGCTGCCGGGCGACTCCTCCTCGGGTCCCTTGACGATGATGCGCAGCGTGCCGTCGCCCGGCACGGCGACCTCGCCACGGAACTCCTCCCAGAACGTCTGGCACACGCTGCAGCCGCTCGTGAGGAACGCGAGCAGGGTGCGCTGCCCGGGGCCTCCGAGGGTGATCGTGCGCTCCTCCCTGTCGAGGGTCGCGCCGACGATGTCGTGCGCCCTCGTCGAGTCCTTGCGGGTCGCAGGGACCACGCCGGCCTCGAGCTCCACCGGCACTGGTCCCGGGCCGCCCCCAGCCGCGACCGCGGCGGCGCCGGTGCCCGCCTCCTTCTCCAGGTCGAGACCGGCGCCGAGCTCGTGCAATGCCTTGAGGATCAGGGCGTGGCTGCGCAGCAGCCCCAGGACGAGCACGCCCAGCAGGACGACGGCGACGCCCTCGGCGATGACGACCGCAAGCATCAGTCAGCCCTTCGTGGTGGTGCGGATGGCGGCAGGGGTGGTGGTCGGCAGGACGGCCAGCACCTGCCAGGCCAGGAACGCGATGACCGCCCCCAGCGCGACGGTGGTGACCATGGCGGCGTCCACACCCGTCCAGACGCCCCGTGGGGGGTCGATGGTTGCCCACAGCGCGACCAGGGCAGCGGCGGCGGTGAGGACGAGATGGGTGCGCGTGGCCGGCGTGTCGGCCTTGCCGAAGCATCCGCACGAGCCGAGGACACCGCCGCGGGCCAGGACCCGCGCGACGAAGAGGGTGAAGACGAGGTATGCCGCGGCCACCAGTGCCGAGCTCGCTCGCCCGGGTGCCACGACGGCCCAACCTCCGATGGCGACCTCAGCGAGCGCGAAGGCACGCACGAGGACGCGAGGAACCGGCATACCGGCGACGCGCAGCGCGCGAACCAGCGGCAGCGGGTCGGCGACCTTGGGCAGGCCCGCCACCACGAGCAGACCCGCAGCCGCGAGGAACGGTGCAGCGGCCAGGTCCCACATGCCGTCCCACGCTACCCGCTCCGTGGTGCGTCAGTCGGTGTGGTCCTTGGCGTCCTGTGCCTCGTCCTCGGCCGGCGACCCGGCGTTGTCGGCCGCGTGCTTGCCCTTGGAGGTGCCCGTCGCCTTGCCGGCGGCCGAGGTCGCCGAGGTGGTGTCCTTGCCCTTCGCCGCATCGCCGAGGTCGGAGACCGTGCCGCTCGAACCGGCGGCACCCGCAGCGGTGCCGGCCGAACCAGGGACGCTGGAGGCACGACCGGTCGCGGGTGCGGTGTAGGGGTCCTCGAGCGGGGTGGCCCACGGGTCCTCCTTGGGCGCCGACTTGCGGAACACCGCAAAGGCGGCAGCGCCGGCCGCGAGCAGCCCGAGCACGAAGAAGAGCTTGCCCTTGCGGCCCTTGCGGTGGGCCACGGCGTCGCCCTTGAGCACGGCCAGGGCGTCCGGAGCCCGGTCTGCCGTGTCGCTGGCGGTCGCGCGAGCAGCCGTGGATGCGGCCGCGAGCGTTGCGATCGCCTCGGCGATCCTGGGGATGACGCTGTCGACCAAGGTGTCCCGGGCCGTGTCCACCTTGGGGGCCAGGCCCTCGACGGCATCCTGCAGCTTCGGGGCGGCGACCTCGATGCCGTGCTCGACGTGGGGCTTGGCCCACTCGCGGGCCGCGTCGACGTGCGGCTTGCTCCAGTCCTTCGCCTGGCTCGCCCGCTCGCGGGCCGCGTCGGCGGCCGGTCCGGCCTTCTCGCGCAGGGTCGCGGCGTAGTCAGCGGCGGCGTGGGCGCCGGTGCTCACTCGGTCGGCGGCCTGCTCGGTCGTGGTCTTGGTGCGGAACACCGGGCCTCCTTGGTCGAGAACGTTCGCTTCCCTCCCATCCTGCCCTGTTTCGGCCCGCCGGGCAGCCCCGGGGCCGCCCGCGGGGCCGGATGCCGGGACGCCGCATGGAAGGATGAGCGGCATGGAAGCCACCATCAAGACCAACCACGGGGACATCAAGGTCATCTTGTTCGCCGACCAAGCCCCCAAGACCGTCCAGAACTTCACCGGCCTTGCCAAGGGGGAGCGCGAGTACCGCGACGACGCTGGCCGCACGAACCCCACGCCGTTCTTCGACGGGCTGATCTTCCACCGGATCATCCCCGGGTTCATGATCCAGGGCGGCTGCCCGCTCGGCCGGGGCATGGGCGGCCCGGGGTACACCTTCGACGACGAGATCAGCCCGGACAAGGACTTCACCAAGCCGTACATGCTCGCCATGGCGAACGCGGGCAAGCGGATGGGCAAGGGCACCAACGGCTCGCAGTTCTTCATCACCGTCGGACCCACGACCTGGCTGCAGGGCAAGCACACGATCTTCGGCGAGGTCGCCGACGGGCCGAGCCGCGAGGTCGTCGACAAGATCGCCGGGATCCGCACCGGTGCGAACGACAAGCCGGTCGAGGACGTTGTCATCGAGTCGGTGACCATCGACGACTGAGGTCGGTCGACCCCGGTGCTTGCGTCCGCGAGCTCGACGCCATGGAAGCCAGAGTCGCGGACGCAAGCAGGCACGGGGACCAGAGAGGACGGGCAGGGGACGCACATGAGTGAGCCCACGGCGTACGAGCCGCAGCAGGAGGCCCCACCGGTCTGCCCCCGGCACCCGGACCGGGTCTCCTACGTGCGCTGCCAGCGGTGCGGTCGCCCGGTGTGTCCCGAGTGCCAGCGGCCGGCCGCGGTGGGGGTCCAGTGCGTCGACTGCGTGAGGCAGCAGGCGAAGACGGTCCGTACGACGCGGACCATCTTCGGCGGCAACGTCACCGACACCCCGGTCGTGTCCTACGGCATCATCGGGCTCTGCGTGCTCGTGTTCGTGCTCCAGACGGCGGTGCCGGGGCTGACCCGCGACATCCAGTTCGTGCCCGTCCTCGGGGACCAGGAGCCGTGGCGCTTCATCACCGTCGCGTTCGCCCACGCAAACATCACCCACATCCTGTTCAACATGCTCGCCCTGTGGATGGTGGGCGCGCAGTACGTCGAGCGGCTGCTGGGTGGGGTGCGCTACGCCGCGGTCTACCTGGTGAGCGCGCTCGGCGGGTCGGTGGTCTACCTGCTGATGGCCTCACCGCCCGACACGGTGCAGGAGGCGCAGCACAGCCTGTGGTTCACGCCGACGGTCGGGGCCTCGGGCGCGGTCTTCGGGCTGTTCGGGGCGCTGCTGGTGCTCAACCGCCACCTGCGCCGGTCGTCGGCGGGTATGTGGGCGACCATCGCGATCAACGCGGTGATCGGGTTCGTGCTGCCCAACATCGCCTGGCAGGCCCACCTCGGCGGGTTCCTCACCGGGGGCGCGGTTGCGGCCGTCATCGCCTGGACCAGCTCGCAGGAGCGGCGCCGGTGGCAGTGGCCCGGAGTGGTCGCGGTGCTGGTCCTGCTCGCCGTGCTGACCGCCGTGAAGTATGCCGTGTCGCCCAGCTTCTCGGTCATCGGCTGACCCGGTCGAACTACAGGGGGACTACGTCAAACGACGTATTACACCCCTGTGATTCTGTCCCCAGCTGTGCACAACCCTGTGGACGAACAGGTGCTCAGCGCCAGCGGGTGGTCATCCCGAAGCCGACCAGCATCAGCCCGAAGCCGATCCCGAGGTTCCACCGACCGAGCGCCTCTACGGGGTACTGCTCGCTGGTGATGTAGAAGACCACGATCCACAACAGTCCCAAGATCATCAGGCCGAGCATCACCGGCACGAACCACACGGGGTTGCCGACCTTGGCCTTGGCGGGCCAGGTGGGCGGGGTGTAGGCGGGCTTGGCCCGCCCCTTGGACTCCGGCACGGAACACTCCTCGGTGCGTCTTCGCGTTTGGCATAGCGTAGTGCCATGCAGGACCAGCGGCTGACGTGGCTGACGCGCCGCCCATCAGCGTGGTCGGTCCTGGTGCCGGTCGTGGCCCTCGGCGCCGGCGTGATGTTCGCGACGAGCGCGGCGACCGCCAAGGGCACCAACCTGCGTGCCTCGAACGGCGACCTGCCGGCCCTGATCCGCGACCACACCCACAAGAACGCCGTCTCCGCGAAGAACCTGCGCACGCTGCGCAGCGAGGTCGACCGGCTCTCGGCCCAGGAGGCGCCGGGCGACCTCCGTGTCACCCAGCTGACCCGCAAGGGCGACGCCCTCATGCTCGCCGCCGGCACCGAGGCGGTCGTGGGCCCGACCGTCAAGGTCACGCTCAACGACGCGAAGAACGTCCCCGCCACCCTCCCGGACGGCCTGTTCGTCGACGACTACGTGGTGCACCAGCAGGACGTCCAAGCGGTCGTCGACGCGCTCTGGCAGGGCGGAGCCGAGGCCATGATGCTCATGGACCAGCGGGTCATCTCGACCAGCGCCGTCCGCTGCGTCGGAAACACCCTCATCCTGCAGGGCCGTGTCTACTCCCCGCCCTACGTCATCACGGCGATGGGCGACCCCGCGGCGCTGCGCCAGGCCCTCGACGCCAGCCCCGAGGTGCAGATCTACAAGCAGTACGTCGATGCGGTCGGGCTCGGCTACGAGGTCGAGAGCAGCAAGGAGCAGACCTTCCCGGCCTACGCCGGTTCGATCAAGTTCGACCACATCCGGACCCCTGGATGAGGGTCGCCCGCTGGTCGCTCGGCCTCGTCGGTGACCTCTGCCTGACGGTGGGTGCGCTGCTGCTGATGTTCGTGGTCTGGCAGCTGTGGTGGACCGATGTCACCGCCGGACGTGCGCAGGCGGCGACCGTCCACGAGCTGTCGCGGGACTTCGCGGCCTCCGACCCCGCTCCCGGCGGTTCCACCCCGAGCTCGACGACGAGCACGCCGGCGACGCTGCCGGAGCCAGCCGTGGGCAAGGCCTTCGCGGTCCTGCGTGTACCTCGGTTCGGCGCCGACTGGGTGCGGCCCGTGATCGAGGGCACCGGTCACGACGTGCTCCAGCGCGGGGTGGGCCACTACCGCGGCACGGCGATGCCCGGAGCGGTCGGCAACTTCGCGATTGCCGGCCACCGGACCACCTGGGGGCGGCCGTTCCACGACATCGACCGGCTGCGCACCGGTGACGTCGTCGTCGTGGAGACCACGTCTGCCTACTACGTCTACGCCGTGCGCAGCCACCTGGTGGTGGACCCGACCGACGTCCAGGTCATCGCGCCGGTGCCGAACCGGCCGGGGGTCGGGGCGGCGAAGGCGTGGCTGACGATGACCGCGTGCCACCCCAAGTACAGCGCCGCCCACCGCTACGTCGTCTTCGCCGAGCTGGTGCACACCTACCCCCACGACGCCGGGCTCCCCCAGGGCACCTTGGCCGCCCCGAAGGCGGCCTGACCAGTGCTGTATGCCGCGTTGTGGCGGTCCCTGCCGGGCCCACCCTGGGTGCGGGTGCTGGTGTGCCTGGTGCTGTTCGCGGCCGTCGTGGCCGTCTGCTTCCTCTGGCTCTTCCCCTGGGTCGCGCCCCTCATGCCCTTCAACGACAACACGGTGGAGCCGCACGCGAGCGGCCACCACGCGGCATACGAGATGCTTGTGGCGTGACGCGCATCCTGGTGGTCGACAACTACGACAGCTTCGTGTTCACCATCGTCGGCTACCTCCAGCAGCTGGGCGCCGAGTGCGAGGTCGTCCGCAACGACGCCGTCGCTGTCGCCGACGGAGCAGACTTCGACGGTGTGCTGGTCTCCCCCGGCCCCGGCACGCCGGAGGAGGCCGGGGTCTCGCTGGCGATGATCGAGGGTTGCGCCGAGCGAGGCCAACCCATGTTGGGGGTCTGCCTCGGGCACCAGGCCCTGGGAGTCGCGTGCGGTGCCACCGTCGGGCGGGCCCCAGAGCTGCTGCACGGCAAGACGTCGCAGGTCGTGCATGACGGCAGCGGGGTGCTCGAGGGGCTGCCGAGTCCGTTCACCGCCACCCGGTACCACTCGCTGACCATCGACCCGGCCACGCTCCCTCCCGAGCTGGTGCCCAACGGGCGCACCGGTTCGGGAGTCGTCATGGCGGTGCGCCACCGGGACCTGCCCCTGCACGGGGTGCAGTTCCACCCCGAGAGCGTGCTGACCGAGGGTGGGCACCGCATCCTGGCCAACTGGCTGGTGCTGTGCGGCATGCCCGACGCGGTGGCCCACTCGGCGGGGCTGAGCCCGCTGGTGCGCGACGCGGAGGGTGTGGCCAGGGCGGTCGCCGCGGACTGAGGCCCCGGCCTACGGCGTCGTCGTGGTCGTCGTGGTCGGCGGCGGCGGCTCCGTGGTCGTCGTGGTCGGCGGCGGCGGCTCCGTGGTCGTCGTCGTGGTGGTCGTCGGGGTGGGCGTCGGCGCCTGCGCGACCGTCAGCGTGACCTGGGTGCCGTAGTCGACCTTGCTGCCCGCCTTCGGGCTCTGCTTGAGCACCGTGCCCTCGGGCTCGGTGCTCGCGGTGAGCTCGGTCTTGTATCGGAAGCCCTTGTCGCTGAGCTCGCTCACCGCGTCGCTGATCTGCTTGTTGGTCACGTCCGGGACGGTCGCGAGCCCGGAGGAGACCTTCAGGTCGACGGCGCTGTCAACCGGCACCGTCTCACCGGCGGCCGGGCTGGTCTCGACGACCTTGCCCTTGTCCACCTTGGTGTCGTCGACCTGGGAGCTCTTGCCCACCTTGAGCCCGAGGTTCTCCAGCGCCACCTTCGCCTCGGCCGCGCTGTAGCCACCCAGGTCCGGGACGGTCACCGTGTCCGGCCCGGAGGAGACGCTCAGCTCGACGGTCGAGTTCCTGGCGACCTGGTCACCCCCTTGCGGGTTCTGGTCGACGACCGTGCCGATCTCCTTGGTGCTGGCCACCTGGTTCACCTCGGGCACGAGCCCGGCGCTGCGCAGCTCTGCCTCAGCCGTCTCCCGCGGCTTGTCGACGACCGAGGGCACGGTCACCTTGGGCGCGCCCTCCGGCGGCCCGTTGAGCAGGCCCTTGCCGAACAACACGATCAGCACCAGCGCGCCGACGACCGCCAGGATGAGCAGGAAGTAGGCCAGGCCGCGCCGCTTCCGCGGCTCCTCGTCCGGGTCGTGGCCGATCGCGGGCAGGCTCGCGGTGTTGCCGTGCCCGGACCCCGTGTCGTCCCAGCCACCCGCCTGCTCGGCGGACCCCGCGCCCACGGGCAGCACCGTCGTCGCCGTGCCACCGCGGCGGGGAGCCTCCATCGCGACGGTGGCCTCGGCGGAGCCGAGGGCGGTGCCCCGAGCAGCGTCGCTGATCGGCCGTCCGAGCCGCGCCGCCTGCAGGTCGGCGCGGAAGGCTGTCGCGTCCTGGTAGCGGGCGTCACGGTCCTTCTCGAGCGCGTGCAGCACCACCGCGTCGAGGGCCGGCTCGACCTCGGGGTTGAAGCTGGAGGGACGTGGCGGCGCCTCGCCGACGTGTTGGTAGGCGATCGCCACGGCCGAGTCGGCCTGGAACGGCGGGCGACCGGTCAGCAGCTCGAAGAGCAGGCAGCCGGTGGAGTACAGGTCGGAGCGGGCATCCACCTGATGGCCCTGGGCCTGCTCCGGGGAGAGGTACTGGGCGGTGCCGATGACGGCCTGGGTCTGGGTCATCGTGGCGTTGGCGTCCGCCATCGCCCGGGCGATGCCGAAGTCCATGACCTTGATCTCGCCGTTCGAGCCCACCATGACGTTGGCGGGCTTGATGTCGCGGTGCACGATGCCCATGCGGTGGCTGTAGGCGAGCGCGTCGAGGATGCCCTCGGTGATGTGGGCGGCCTCGGCCGGCTCCAGCGGCGAGCGCTCGCCCAGGAGCTGCCGGAGGGTCTGCCCCTCGACGTACTCCATGACGATGTAGGGGATGGTCCGCGGGGTGCCACCGACGTCGGTGACGTCGTCCTCCCCCGAGTCGTAGACGGCGACTATCGAGGCATGGTTGAGCCCCGCAGCAGACTGGGCCTCCCGGCGGAACCGGTTGAGGAACGAGGAGTCGCGCGCGAGGTCCGAGCGCAGCATTTTGATGGCGACGGGGCGCGACAGCCGGGTGTCGTAGCCGTGGTGCACCTCGGCCATGCCGCCGCGACCGAGGAGGTCCCCGACCTCGTAGCGGCCACCGAGCAGCTGCGGTGTGCTCACTTGTGCCTGCCCCCCTTGGGCTTGCCGTTGCCCTTGCCGCTCTTGCCGTTTACCGCGTGGCTCGGCGGCGCCGGCGCCTTCTGCGTGACGGCGGACGACGTCGCCGGCGTGGTTGTCGTCGGTGGGCTCGTCTTCGGTGTGGTCGTGTTCGGGCTGGTCGTGGAGGTGCTCGACGCCGGTATGCCGCGGGACTGGGTCCCCGTGGGGTCCGCCCGTCCGCGCGTGCCGAGCACGAGCGCGAGCGCCACCACGAGGACGACCACCGCCGTGGCCGCGGCAGGCAGCAGCCACCCGGGTCTGCGAGCCCCGTGGGGCTGCGTGGCGGAGGCGCCGGCGTGGGCTGGCACCACGGCAGGTGGCGCGGCGTCGAGGACGGCGGGCGTGGGGGTGGGCAGGACGCTGGTCGCCGGGGCGTCTGCCGGGGGTGGTTCGGCCGGGCCGGCGGGGCCGCCCACGACCACTGGCGCGACTGCCGAGGCGGCGCCGCGCTCGAGCTCCGCGGGCACCTCGCCTGCGGGCAGGCGAAGGGAGTCGGCTAACGCCCCTGCGCCGCCGGGCCGCTCCTGCGGACTCTTGGCCAGTGCCGCCATCACGGTGGTGCGCAAGGGCTCCGGCACCGTGTCGGGCAGGGGCGGGAGCGGCTGGTTCACGTGGGCCAGCGCGGTGGTCACCATGGAGTCGCCCGAGAACGGCCGACGCCCGGTGAGCATCTCGTAGCCGACCACCGCGAGGGCGTAGACGTCGCTGAGCGGCCCGGCCGGCTGGCCCTTCGCCTGCTCGGGAGCGAGGTAGTGCGGAGTGCCGAGGACCTCGCCGGTCTGGGTCATCGGCGCCTCGCCGAGGGCGCGGGCGATCCCGAAGTCCGTGATCTTGGCATAGCCGTCGGCGTCGACGACGATGTTGGCGGGCTTGACGTCCCGGTGCACGACACCGGCCTCGTGCGCCGCCTGCAGGGCGATGGCGGTCTGGTGCAGGATCTCGGTGACCTCGGTGGGGTCCATGGGCGCGCGCTCGCGGATGATGTCCGACAGGGGCTGGCCCTCGAGGAGCTCCATGACGAGGTAGGCGTTTCCGCCGTCCTCGCCATAGTCGTGGACGGTTCCGACATTGGGGTGGGTCAGGCCGCCTGCATGCCTCGCCTCGGCCCGGAACCTCTCGACGAAC
>JAICSZ010000218.1 GCA_025936615.1 Pedococcus sp.
ACAGGATCCAGCGGGCCCCGATGATCTCGCCGATCCCCATGAGCATCCACGACAGGACCTCGGGGTCGCCCCGGACGACCTCGCCCCGGTCCATCGCCTCGCCCAGACCGGTGACGTAGCCCCGCGAGATTCGCTCGTAGTGCTCGCGCAGGATGTCCGGGGAGACGATCTCGGCCTGCCGGATGATCCGGTAGAGCGCCGGGTGCTGGGCGACGAAGCGGAAGTAGCCGAGGAACCCCAGGCGCTCGCGCTCGATGCGGGTGGTCGCGTCGGCTGCGTGCTCGGACATGGCGTGCCGGACGCGCCGGTTGAGGTCGCGCACCAGCTCGTCGAAGACCTGCTGCTTGCTCTCGAAGTACAGGTAGAACGTGCCCTGGGCGACCGACGCGGCCTCGGTGATCTTGACGATGGAGGCGTCGTGGTAGCCGAGGTCGGCGAACACCCGCTCCGCCGCGTCGAGGATGGCCTGCCGGGTCCGCGCGCCGCGCGTGGTCAGGGGCCGGCCGTCGGCGCCGGTCGGCTCCGCGGCCTCCTCCACGGCCCACAGCTGGCTCATCGCTGTCCCACTTCCTCGTGCGTCCTGGAATCCGTCGCAGGCGGCTGCCGCCTGGGTGCGGACTCATTGTCGTCGCCCTCGCTGCCCCGCGCCTCACTCCGACGGGACAGCGCCCGCAGCCGGTTGCCAGGACCACGGGTGCCGGTGCTTCCCGGACCGCGCCCGCTCACCAGCCCGGCGACTCCGCCCGGAAGGTAGAGCACCACGATGACGAAGAGCAGGCCGAGCACGAACAACGGCTCCGACAGCGGCACCCGGACCCACGACGGCAGGTCCTGCACGGTCCCCGACGTGGCCAGCTGCGCCAGCCGGTTGTCGAGGTAGGTGTAGAGCATGCCGCCGAGCATCGCCCCCCAGAGACGACCTGCGCCGCCGAGCACCACCATGACCAGCAGGGTCAGGGTGAAGGTGGACGTGGTGACGGTGGGCGACGCGCCGCCCACCACCAGCACGTAGACCACACCGCACACCGTCGCGAGGAAGGAGGCGAGCACGAACACCGCGAGCTTGTACCAGGTCGGGTTGAGCCCGAGGACCTCGACGCGGCGCTCGTTCTCCCGGATGCCCTGCCACACCCGCCCCGTGGGCGACGCGGTCGCAACCCACGACACGGCATACACCACCACCAGCAGCACCAGGGCCACCCAGTAGACGTTCCTCGTGTTGAGCACGCCCGTGAGGGCTGCGGGGACGTGGTCGAAGGGCAGCGCCTTGCCCAGCTCCCCGCCGGTGACGCGCAGCGGGTCACGGGTCACGAAGATGGTGCCCGCCTGGGCGAAGGCGAGGGTGACCATCGCAAAGGCAATCCCGTTGACCCGCAAGCAGATGAGGCCGATCACCAGCGGTACGACGATGCCCACGATGGCGACGACCACAAGGGTCCCAACGAGCCCCAGGGAGAACTTGGTGAGCACCACGACGGTGCCGTAGACGCCCAGCGCGAAGTAGAGCGCGTGCCCGAACGACAGCAGCCCGGTGTAGCCGAACAGCAGGTCGTAGGTGATCGCGAGTGCGCCGAAGACGAGCATCAGCGCGACCAGGTGCAGCACCCCCGGGCTGTCGAGTGGACCGTCGAAGACGCCCGGGACCAGGCGGTGCAGGAACGGCAGCAGGGCCGCGACGACGAGCAGCACGATGCCCACGACCCGCCCCACGACGGGGCGGCGGCCCGCACCGCGACCGGCGGCGGCGCCCGTGCGAGCAGAGCTGGCAGCACTCATGCCGTCACCCTCCCGAGCAGCCCCTGCGGTCGCACGAGCAGCACCCCGGCGAGCAGGGCGACGACGATGAGGTCGCCCATGCCCCCGGCCGCGTAGTAGTTGGCGTACTGCTGGAGCAAGCCCACCGCGAGCGCGGCCAGGGCCGACCCCTTGATCGAGCCGAGGCCGCCGATGATGACCACGATGAACGCGAAGATCAGCAGGCTGGTGCCCTGCTCGGGCGTGATGGTGCCGAAGAAGGTGCCAGTCAGGATCCCGGCCAGCGAGGCCAGCGCCCCACCGATCGCGAAGACCAACGTGAAGGCCCGGCCCACGTTGATCCCGAGCGCAGAGACCATGGCGCGGTTCTCGACGCCGGCGCGGATCACCAAGCCGTAGCGGGTGGCCCGCAGGAACCACATCAGCACGATGTAGACGGCGAGCGCGCAGCCGATCACCACGAACCGGCTGTTGGGCACTGCCGCACCGGCCACGTGGGTGACGTCGTTCATCCAGGCGGGCACAACGATGTGCTCGGGGTCCGAGCCAAAGACCGCACGCGTCAGGGCGGTCACGGCGAGCAGCAGCCCGACCGTGAGCAGCACCTGCGCGACGTGGTCGCCATACAGCCGCCGCACCAGCGCAGTCTCCATCAGCACCGCGGCCAGCGTGCCCACGACCAGCCCGGCCACCAGCCCGACGAGGAACACCACCAGCACGGGAACCGCCCCGCCCAGCTTGGAGGCGACCAGCCAGGAGGCGTAGGCGCCGATGGTGAGGAAGGCGGCATGGGCGAAGTTGAGCACGTCCATGAGCCCGTAGATGAGCGAGAGCCCGGACGCGACGAGGAAGTACAGTCCGGCCAACCCGACCCCGGTGATGGTGAGCAGGAGGAAGGTGGTCACGACGACTTCCTCCCTCCGTGGGCGACGCCGAGCAGCTCCTGGGTCAGCGCCTCGTCCTCGAAGAGCTCGGTCGCCTGACCCGCGTGCACGACCCGGCCCTGGTCGAGGACGACGACCTGCTGGGCCATCCGCCGGATGACCGTGAGGTTCTGCTCCACGACCAGGGTGGTGGCGAGCTGGCCCATCTGCTCGAGGGCGAGCGCCACCTCACGCACCAGGTTGGGCGCGAGCCCCTGGCTCGGCTCGTCGACCAGCAGCAGGCTGTTGGCGGAGTTGAGCAGGGCCCGCCCCAGGGCGAGCATCTGCTGCTCGCCGCCGGACATGGTGCCGGCGCGCTGCGATCGCCGCTCCTTCAGCCTGGGGAACAGGTCGTAGACGAGGTCGTAGCGGTGCTCGGAGCCGTCGCGCTCGGCCAGGCGCAGGTTCTCGGCCACGGTGAGCCCCGCGAAGACGTCGCGGTTCTCCGGGACGTAGCCGATCCCGGCGCGGACGATGTCGTGCGTCGGGGCGCTCGAGATGTCCTGGCCCGCGAACTCCACGTGGCCGCTGCGTTCGACGAGGCCGAGGATGCTGCGCAGCGTCGTCGTCTTGCCGGCGCCGTTGCGCCCGAGCAGGGCAGTGATCTCGCCGGGGCGGACCGCGAAGGACACGTCGTGCAGGATGTGCGACTCGCCGATCAATGCGTTGAGGCCGGCCACCTCGAGCAGGGGCCGGTCGTCGGCCAGGGCGGTGCCGGACCCGGCGGCCACGGCTCCGGTGCCCGGGCCGTCGCGGTGGGCTGGGGTGGTCACAGCGGCTCTCCGAGGTAGGCGGTCTGGACGGTGGGGTCGGCCATGACGGCGTCCGGGCGGTCGCAGGCGAGCAGCGCGCCGTGGTGCATGACGGCGATCCGGTCGGCGAGGCCCAGGATCAGGTCCATCCGGTGCTCCACCATGACGACGGTGGTGCCGCGGGCGTGGATGGTGCCGATGAGGTCGATGACCGGTGGGAGGTCGTCGGCACCCATGCCGGCCGTGGGCTCGTCGAGCAGGAGCACGGCGGGGTCGCCGACGATCGCGACCGCCAGGTCGAGCTTGCGCTTGTTGCCGTGCGAGAGGCTGGCGGCGAGCTCGCCGGAGCGGTCGGCCAGTCCGACGGTCTCGAGGGCACCCATGGCTCGCGCGACCGCCTCGTCGCCACGGGCCACCCGGCCCCAGATCCGTCCAGACCCACCGAGGTGGGCGCGGGCCGCGAGGCGCACGTTCTCGAGCACGGTGAGGTGGGTGAAGAGGCTGGTCACCTGGAAGCTGCGGGCCATCCCGCGGCGGGCCCGCTGCGCCGGGGTGGCGCGGGTGACGTCGGTGCCGGCGAGCGTGATCCGTCCAGCGGTCGGCCGGTAGAGCCCGGTCAGCAGGTTGAACAGGCTGGTCTTGCCGGCCCCGTTGGGGCCGATGACCGCGAGGAACTCGCCCTCGCGCACGTCGAGCGAGACGTCGGAGACGATGCGCGCGCCGCCGACGGTGAAGCCCAGGTCCTCGCAGGCGAGGACGGGGGAGCCCGCGGGGGCCGGCGACGCCGGCCCCCGCGAGTCCGTCTGGGTGGGAGTGCTCACCGGGCCGCCGCGGGCGGGGCGGTCTCGTCCGGGGTCAGCGTCTTGAGGAGCTGGGGGACGTAGTGCCCTGCAGTGCCGGTCAGCTTGGCGGTGAACATCGGCTGGAGCATCGCGTGGTCCTCGGCGCGGATGGTCATGTCGCCCTTGGGGCCGGTGAACTTCCAGCCCTCGAGGCTGCTGACCATCTTGTCGACGTCGTCGCCGCCTCCCTGCTCGACCGCGTGCACGACCATCTGGGCGGCCACGAAGCCGTCGTTGTGGAAGATGTCTGCGTCGGGGTTGCCGTCCTTCTTGGCCGCCGCGCGAAGCGCCTTGTTGGCGTCGTTGTCGCTCGCCTCGGCGAAGTAGTGCGCCAGGAAGCTGATCTTCGTGGCTGCGGGACCGAAGCTGTCGAAGGACGCGCGGTTGGCGAGCCCGGTCACGACGGTGGTCTTGTCGAAGACGCCCTGCTGCTCGAGGCTCTGCCACATCGCGGC
>JAICSZ010000365.1 GCA_025936615.1 Pedococcus sp.
CGCAGGAGGTACATGACCTCGTATGCCGGTCCCGCACCGTGCGCGGGTGCGTCACCGGCCGCGTGCGGCCCCGTCCCGTCGGCCGGCTCCACCGCGGGGTCGACCACCGGCCCGCCGGGGTTCCACTCGGTCCGACGCCGCAAGGAGGACTCGTCGGCGAAGGGCTCCATGCGGGCCCCCACGTGACTGGCGTCCTCGTGCACCACCCGGGCGAGCGCCTCGAGCAACAGCAGGTACCCCGCAGCGCCGGCGTCCACCACACCGGCCCGCTCGAGCGCCGCGAGCTGGCCGGTGGTGGCCCGCAACGCCTCGGTCGCCGCGTCGAGGGCGTCCTCGGAGACCGCCGCCAGCCCCCGATCTGCCGCGGCCGCTCCCGCACCGGCTGCTGCCCGGGCCACGGTGAGGATGGTGCCCTCCACCGGCCGCGTCACGGCGGCACGGGCGCGCTCGCTCGCGCGCACCATCCCCGTTGCGATCGTCTCGGCATCGGCGACGTCCGCGCCGCGTTCGGCGATCGCCTCCGCGAAACCGCGCACCAGCTGGCTGAGGATCACGCCGGAGTTACCGCGTGCGCTCAGCAGCATGGAGCGGGCGAGGGCCGAGCACTCCTGCTCGAGGGTGGCGGCGCCGAGGATGCCGGCGCCCTCCTGCTCGGAGCGGACGGCGTCGAGCGCGGCGTCGAGCGTCAGGTAGAGGTTGGTCCCGGTGTCACCGTCGGGGACAGGGAACACGTTGAGCGCGTCGATCTCCGCGCGACGGGCAGCGAACGCCGCCCGGGTGAGCACGGCCCAGCGCCGCGCGTCGGCGGCAGTCAGGGCTTCGAGCACGGTGGCAGGCTAGTCGCCGCGGCCGTCACCGACGCGGACCTGGACGTCGTTTTGGTCGCGACGGCCACCCTCGGCTACTCTTGACCGGTTCCCGTGAACCCTCGTGTCGCTGGCTGCTGCCCGCACCCGAGCATGGGCACCACCCGAGTCTTGTACGCATCGAAAACCAGGAGAACACCCGTGGCTGCCAACTGCGACGTCTGCGGCAAGGGACCAGGCTTCGGTCACAACATCTCGCACTCGCACCGCCGCACCAAGCGCCGCTGGAACCCCAACATCCAGCGCGTGAAGGCGCTCGTGGGCGACGCGGGCGTGACCCCGAAGCGTCTCAACGTCTGCACCTCGTGCCTCAAGGCCGGCAAGGTCAAGCGCTGACCCAGCCCTGCGGCACACCGAAGGCGACCTCCCCCAGCGGGACGGTCGCCTTCGTCGCGTTCGGGGGTCCAGAGGTGGTCCACGCATCACTGGCCATACTCCTGGCCCCTGACCCTCAAGAGCGTGTGGCTACGCCCGGAAGTGGTCCCAGCCCCGTGGCTGCTGCGGCACCCCGTCGAGGGTGAGGCCCTCGCCCGCCTCGACGACGCCGATGGTGCGCCAGCCATCGGGGACGTCAGCGCCGAAGGTGGCCAGCAGGCTGTGCTCCTCCCCGCCGGCGAGCACGCACTCCAGCGCGTCATCCCCCACCGCGTCGTGCAGGGCTGCGAGGTCCTCGTGCAGCCCCGCTGGCGAGAGCGCGAGCCGCACCCCGCTCGCCACCGCGACGCGGTGACCGTCCCGCAGCAGGCCGTCGGACAGGTCGATCATGGCCGTCGCGCCCGACGCGCCCGCCTGCGGACCCGCCGTCAGCGGCGCGGTGGGACGCAGGTGGTGGTCCAGGCACTGCGCCCGTATGCCGCGGGGCTCGGTCCGCGGGTCGGCGCCGCCCTCGAGCAGCGCCAGACCGGCCGCCGAGCGCCCGAGCGTGCCGCACACGGCGACCTGGTCACCCGGCCGGGCCCCGGATCGCAGGACCGGCGGGTGGGCACCGAGGTCACCGATCGCGGTCATCGAGACCACGAGGACGCCCGGCCGCGCGGAGGACAGGTCACCTCCGGCCACCACCACTGCGGCGTCGGCTGCGCGCTCGCCGAGCGACCGGGCGAACTCGAGCGCCCACTGCGCGGGGGTCTGCGGGTCGGCGACCAGCGAGACCAGCACCGCGGTGGGGGTGGCGCCCATCGCCGCCACGTCGGCGAGGTTCTGGGTGAGCAGCTTGGCGCCGACGTCAGCTGGGCTGGACCACTCGTCCACCCAGTCCCGGCCGCGGACCATCGAGTCGGTCGTCACGACGGTCCGGGCACCCGTGGCCAGGACCGCTGCGTCGTCCCCGGGACCCACGGTGAGGACCGGGCCACCGCCGAAGAACGGGAAGATCTGCGCGAGCAGCTCACCCTCGGACAGCTGGGCCAGCGTGCGTCTGGGATCGAGCACGGCGTGACCTCCTTGTGACGCGGTCCCGGGGAGACGGGGCGGACACGGGCACGGTAGCGTCTGGGCGTGGCCGCGGGCTCCCCCCGGCCGGGTTCTCGTGGGGCGCTGACGTCCCGGCCAACCGGAAGGAAGGTGTCACGTGGTGGTCCAGGCCTACATCCTGATCCAGACCGAGGTCGGCAAGGCGGCGACGGTCGCGGAGGCGATCGCCGGCATCCAGGGGGTGGTCCTGGCGGAGGACGTCACCGGCCCCTATGACGTCATCGCGCGCGTCGAGGCGAACACCGTCGACGAGCTCGGCAAGCTGGTCATCGCCAAGATCCAGGACGTCGCCGGCATCACCCGCACCCTCACGTGCACGGTCGTCCACGTCTGAGCCGCCGCCCGACCCACCCGTGAGCCGGACGCGCCCCGGCGCGGCGAGCACGCGGCATACCGCAACCGGCCTCCTGCTGCTCGGGGTGGCCGGTGGCCTGCTGTCCGGCTGTACCCGGTCGGTCGAGGTGACCCCGCCACAGCACGCGCCCGCGTGCGAAGCCGCCACGAGCCACTGGCCGGACAGGGTCGCCCACCAGGAGCGCCGGCTCGTGAAGGACTTCGGGGGCGACCCCGACGACGCCCGGGCGTGGGGCGACCCGGCGATCATCGCCACCTGCGGCTGGCCCGCGCTCGGGCCCACCAGCGAGCAGTGCCTCGAGGTGAGCGGGGTGGACTGGGTGGTGTCGCCACTGAGCGACGGCACCAAGTTCACGACGTTCGGCACCGACCCGGCCATCGAGGTGCTCGTGCCCAAGGAGTACGCCCCCGAGCCACTCCTCCTGCCCGCCTTCGTCCCGGCCGCCAAGGCGCTGCCGACGAACGGCCGAC
>JAICSZ010000398.1 GCA_025936615.1 Pedococcus sp.
GAGTCCCGCTTCCACGAGCACAAGCGGGAGTACGAGAAGCCGATCCACATCTCCAGCCAGGTGCTCCTCGACCGCGAGCGCTGCATCCTGTGCGCCCGCTGCACGCGGTTCTCCGACCAGATCGCCGGTGACCCATTCATCGCCCTCGTGGAGCGCGGGGCGCTGCAGCAGGTCGGCATCTACGAAGAGAAGCCGTTCGAGTCCTACTTCTCCGGCAACACCGTCCAGATCTGCCCCGTGGGCGCACTCACCGGTGCCGCCTACCGGTTCCGCTCGCGGCCCTTCGACCTGGTGTCGACCAAGAGCATCTGCGAGCACTGCGCGTCCGGGTGCGAGCAGCGCACCGACCACCGGCGTGGAGTCGTGCTGCGACGGATGGCGTGGGACGACCCGCAGGTCAACGAGGAGTGGAACTGCGACAAGGGCCGGTGGGCGTTCCAGTACGCCACCACTGGTGACCGCATCGAGTACCCCATGGTCCGTGACGAGAACGGCGAGCTGCAGGTGGCCAGCTGGCCCGAGGCGCTCGACGTGGCGGCGCGCGGGCTCAGGGCCGCCAAGGCGGCCGGTGTGCTCGTCGGTGGCCGGGTCTCGGCCGAGGACGCCTACGCCTACGGGAAGTTCGCCCGAACGGCGCTGTCCACCAACGACATCGACTTCCGGGCCCGTCCGCACTCCGCCGAGGAGGCCGACTTCCTCGCCGCGCACGTCGTGGCCACAGGTCAGGCCGAGGGCGGTGGCGGCAGCGCGGTCAGCTACACCGACCTCGACGACGCCAAGACCGTCATCCTCGCGGGCCTCGAGCCCGAGGAGGAGAGCCCGATCGTCTTCCTGCGGCTGCGCAAGGCGAACCGCAAGCACAAGACCGCCGTGTATGCCGTGGCGCCCTTCGAGACGCGCGGCCTGACCAAGCTGGGTGGTCACCTCATCCCGACCGCTCCCGGCACCGAGGCGGAGGTGCTGCGCGGACTCGGTGACGGCGTCACCGGCAACGACGCCGCCGCGCAGGCCGCCAAGGCCCTCGAGGCCGGCGGTGCGGTCATCCTCGTCGGCGAGCGGCTCGCCACCGTCCCCGGGGCGCTCTCGGCAGCGGCATCCCTCGCCGCCTCGAGCGGTGCTCGCCTCGCATGGGTGCCCCGACGCGCCGGAGAGCGCGGCGCGCTGGAGGCCGGGGCCCTGCACACCCTCCTTCCAGGTGGTCGCCCCGTGGCCGACCACGCCGCCCGGCAACAGGTCGCAGAGGCCTGGGACGTCGTCGGGCTGCCCGACACACCGGGCCGCGACACGGCCGGCATCATCGGTGGCGCCGTCGACGGGTCGATCGACGCACTGGTCGTCGGTGGCGTCGACGCCGACGACCTGGCCGACCCGCGCGCGGATGAGGCGCTCGCGAAGACCTTCGTGGTTTCCCTCGAGCTGCGCCCGTCCTCGGTGACCGCGCTGGCCGACGTCGTCCTGCCGGTCGCCGCCCACGCCGAGAAGGCCGGTACGTTCGTCAACTGGGAGGGGCGGGTCCGCTCGTTCGACGCGGCCCTGGAGACCAAGGCGCAGTCCGACTACCGCGTCCTCGACATGCTTGCCAGCGAGCTCGGCGAGTTCCTCGGGACCCGTACGGTCGCGGAGGTCCGCGCCGAGATGATGCGGCTCGGCCCGTGGGTCGGGCAGCGCCAGCCACTTCCGACCACCTCTCCGGCCGACGTGCCCACCACCGGTGACGGCGAGCTGGTCCTGGCGACCTGGCACCACCTGCTGGACCGCGGCAGCCTGCAGGACGGCGAGCCGTTCCTCGCCGGCACCGCCCCCCGGGCGCGAGCGCGCGTGTCCGTCGCCACCGCCGAGTCGCTGATCCTGGCCGACGGCGACATCGTCACCGTCTCGGCGAACGGTGGCTCGGTCACTGCTCCGGTGGAGGTCACCGAGGGCATGGTGGACCACGTCGTCTGGCTGCCCACGAACTCCGGCCCTTCGACGGTCCGCGCCTCGTTGCGCGCCGGAGGCGGCGCGGTCGTCACCGTTGCCAAGGTCGCGAGCGCCGTGGAGGTGACCCAGTGAGCACCATGACGTATGCCGAGCAGGCCCTCACCGGCATACCGCACCTCGCTGCCGGGCTGGGCGCCCAGGCGCCGTTCGCGGACAACCCGAGCGCGGACTTCAGCGACACCCCTTGGTGGCTGCACCTCGTGAAGGCGCTGCTCATCTTCGTGTTCCTGCTGGTGAACACGTTGATCGTGATCTGGTTCGAGCGTCGGGTCATCGGTCGGATGCAGCAGCGGCCGGGCCCCAACCGGACCGGCCCGTTCGGGCTGCTCCAGACCCTGGCCGACGGCGTCAAGCTGGCCCTCAAGGAGGACCTGACCCCGAAGAACGCCGACAAGTTCGTGTTCGTGCTCGCCCCCGCGATTGCGGGCGCGATGGCGTTCGTGTCGTTCGCGATCATCCCCATGGGTCCGACCGTGTCGATGTTCGGGCACCGGACCCCGTTGCAGCTCACCGACCTCCCGGTGGCCGTGCTGCTGGTGCTCGCCGTCGCCGGCGTCGGCATCTACGGCATCGTGCTGGCCGGATGGTCGTCCGGGTCGACCTACCCCCTGCTCGGCGGGCTGCGCTCGACCGCGCAGATGATCTCCTACGAGATCGCCATGGGGCTCTCGCTGGTCGCGGTGTTCCTCTACAGCGGCTCGATGTCGACCTCGCAGATCGTCGCGGCACAACGGGACCTCTGGTACATCATCCCGGCGTTCTTCAGCTTCTTCGTCTACGTCATCACGATGGTCGGGGAGACGAACCGACTGCCCTTCGACCTCGCCGAGGGCGAGGGCGAGCTGACCGGTGGCTTCCACACCGAGTACTCCTCGCTGAAGTTCGCGATGTTCTTCCTCGGCGAGTACGTCAAC
>JAICSZ010000482.1 GCA_025936615.1 Pedococcus sp.
CTCGTCGTGCTCGTCGTGCTCGTCGTGCTCGTCGTGCTCGTCGTGATGGTGGTCGTGCTGTTGCCCGAGTCGTGCCCAAGCTGCGGTGCCCTGGGTCAGTGACCGCTCTTCGCCAGCACGGTGTTCACCGGCGGCTGGGCGACCGGCGTGGTGGTCGAGGATCGAGGACAGGTCTGCCTCGGCGAACCGGCCGTGGACCGCGGCGTGGCCCAGTGCCCAGTCGACCTCGACGGGGTCGAACAGCTTGGCCAGCGCGAGCGCTTCGGCCATCTTGACCCGCATCTTGGTGGTCCCCGCGGCAGCTGCCTCGATCAGCCACAACCTCGCGCCCTCGCCCAGGTCGAGGAACTCAACCTCTGCCGGATTCTTCGCTCGGGGCCGGCGCTCCAGTGGCCCAGCAGGCTGGGGCGGGAAGTGCCCGTCGTCGATCTTCGGCGTGCCCGGTGTGGCCCGGCGATGGCGGGCCACCTCGACCGGACCGTCCTGGTCGACGTGGACGATCACGACCCACTCGTCCTCACCGACACCATGGGCACGGACCCACACCGTCGCCCCGAGCAGCGTGTATGGGACCGAGTACTGGCCGGAGTCGAACATCACCATCGGCGTGTTCGCCGGCACCACCCTGGTGGTGCCGAACGCGACCGTGTGCGGTGTCGCTGGCACCGGATGCAGCCGCGCCCGTTCCTCGGCCAGCATCTGCTCCGGTGGCCGCCGGGTGACCCGGTGTGGCCGGGTGTTGACCTTGTGACAAAACGCCTCGCACGCGGCCTCGAGCTCCGCGAAGCTGGCGTAGGCCTCGAGCAGGTTCGTCTCCTTCGGGACGATGTCGGCCTTGCTGATCTTCACCGACGACTCGGTGCCGCCCTTGGACGCAGGGTCTGCGGGGACACAGGTGTGGACCACGACCGAGTAGTGCTCGGCGAAGGCGACCAGCTGCGGATTCCTGACCGGGATCCCGGCGATGTGCTCGACCGTAACGGTCTTCTCGTTGTCGGTCAGCACATAGGTCGGCACCCCACCCAGCCGACGGAAGGTGACGTCCAGGGCAGCAAACACGCTCGGCATGGTCTTGTCTCGGATCGGGAGCACCACCCGGAACCTCGACCAAGCCAGCCACGCCACGAACAGCACCGTCTTCACACCATCGACGACCGGGCCGTCGCCGTAGTCGTACTGCAACCACATCCCCGGCTCGGTCACCCACGGCCGGTGCACCCGGACCCGACCGGCCCGATAGGCAGCCTTCACCTGTGCGACCGCCCGTCGGGTGGTGCGCTCCGAACCGGTGTACCCCAACGCGAGCAGCTTCTCGTGAGCCACATCGGCACGGACCTTCCCGCGGCTGCGTTCGACCCACTCCTCGACCTTGGGCAGGAACTCATCGATCAACTGCGGCCGGGCCGCGGCCCGCTCCAGCTCGCCACCGGCAGCACGCCGCTCGACGTAATGCTTGACCGTGTGGTGGGAGCAGCCGGCCAGCTCGCCGGCATCACGCAACGACCCGGTCAGGTCGTAGGCATCCAACATTTCCATGATCTCCTCGGCAGACTTCAACTCATCCCTTCCTCGGGAGCGACAGGGCGCATCAGCACCGCTCATCGCACCCGAGGAAGCGGCCTCAACCGCGCAAGGCGGCGAGGCAGACGACGTCGTGTCGGGCAGATCCCATGACCGTCAGCGGGCAGTTCTCATGCCCGCCAGCGGGCAGCTTCGTGGCCGTCTCCGGGCAGTTTCTCGTGGCCGCCGACAGGGGGTCGGTCGCGGGGCGCGTGGTACCAAGCGACGGGACGCCGGCACCACAGAAGTAACGACGACGTGTTACAGACGTGACGGATGTCGCCATCTGGAAACAGTCGGCGTACCAGAGTCAAGACACCAGCGGACGACGCCCGACGGCGACTCAAACGGACTGGCGGGCGTCGAGTTCGA
>JAICSZ010000201.1 GCA_025936615.1 Pedococcus sp.
GCTCATTGTCTGGCAACGCGTCCTGGCGGTCGTGGCGGTCCTGGCGCTCACCGGCGCCAATGTTCTCGGGGTCACGCGGACCGCCCGCGTCGCGCGCTTGTTCCTGGCCGTGACGCTGGTCGTGCTCGTGGTGTTCGTCGTCGTCGCAGTCCCCGGAGGCCAGGTGGTGCCGTCGGGGGAGTTGGCTGGCATGGGGCCAACCGGCGTGCTCCAGGCGGCAGGACTCATCTTCTTCGCGTTCGCCGGCTATGCGCGCATCGCGACCCTGGCCGAGGAGGTGCGACGACCAGAGATGATCGGACGAGCGATCCTGGGCGCCCTCGGGGTCGTCGTGGTCCTGTATGCCGCGGTGGCCGTCGCCGTGCTCGGCGCGGTCGCGTCGCACGCGGCGCTCGGGGCGTCACCGCTCGTGGTCGTGCTCGACACGGTCGGCTCCCAGTGGGCGGTGCCGCTTGTGCGAGTCGGTGCCGTCAGTGCCAGCCTTGGCGCCCTGCTGGCGTTGCTCGCGGGGGTGGCTCGAACGACCTTGGCGATGGCGAGGGAACGCGACGTGCCGAGCCGGCTCGCGGTGGTGGACGCCCGACACTCGGTGCCGCGCAGGGCGCAGCTGGTCATCGGCGCCGCGGTGGCCGTCCTGGTCGCGTCGGCAGACCTCAGGGGTGCCATCGGCTTCTCCAGCTTCGGTGTCCTCGTCTACTACGCGGTCGCCAACCTCAGTGCGCTGCGCCAACCCTCCGTAGAACGGCACTGGCCGCGGCTGTTCGGCGTGCTGGGCCTGGTGGGGTGCCTCACCCTGGCCGTGAGCCTGCCGCAGTCGGCGGTCCTCACCGGTCTGGCCGTGCTGGCGGTCGGCTGCACCTATCGCCTGCTCGTGGTGCGGCGTGCCGCACACGGTGGGGAGGATCACGCGCCGCGCGGCTACCCGCGGTGGTGACCACTCGGCATACTCGCCAGCATGTCCCGACTGCAGCAGACCGACGGCCTCACCGAGGAGCAGGGCGACTTGCTGTCGCTCGTCCGTGCCTTTGTCGACGAGCAGGTCATCCCGGTGGCGCAGGAGCTCGAGCACGCCGACGAGTACCCCACGAAGATCGTCGAGGGCATGAAGGAGATGGGCATCTTCGGGCTGATGATCCCCGAGGAGTACGGCGGGTTGGGGGAGTCGTTGTTGACGTATGCGCTGGTGGTGGAGGAGATCGCGCGCGGCTGGATGTCGGTCAGCGGCATCATCAACACGCACTTCATCGTGGCGTACATGCTGCTCCAGCACGGCACGCAGGAGCAGAAGCAGAAGTACCTCCCGCGGATGGCCACCGGCGAGGTCCGGGGCGCGTTCTCGATGTCGGAGCCGGGCCTGGGCTCTGACGTGTCGGCGATCAAGACGAAGGCGGTGAAGGGCGACACGGTTGACGGTGTCGACCAGTGGTCCATCACCGGCCAGAAGATGTGGCTCACCAACGGTGGCAGCGCGAATCTCGTTGCGGTGCTGGTGAAGACGGACACGGGCGCCGAGTCGGTCTACAAGAACCTGACCACCTTCCTGGTGGAGAAGGAGCCCGGCTTCGGCGAGACGGCGCAGGGCGTCACCGTGCCCGGCAAGATCGAGAAGATGGGCTACAAGGGCGTCGACACGACCGAGCTGGTCCTCGACGGCCACGAGACCACCAGCGCGCAGATCCTGGGCGGCGAGCCGGGCAAGGGCTTCTACCAGATGATGGACGGCGTCGAGGTGGGCCGCGTCAACGTCGCGGCCCGGGCGTGCGGGGTGTCGATGCGTGCCTTCGAGCTCGGCATCGCCTACGCCCAGCAGCGCGAGACGTTCGGCAAGAAGATCGCCGAGCACCAGGGCATCCTGTTCCGCCTGGCCGACATGGCCACGAAGGTCGAGGCGAGCCACCAGCTGATGGTCAAGGCGGCCAAGCTCAAGGACTCGGGGGCACGCAACGACCTCGAGGCGGGCATGGCCAAGTACCTCGCTGCCGAGAACTGCGCCGACGTGGTCGAGCAGTCGTTCCGCATCCACGGCGGGTACGGCTACTCCAAGGAGTACGAGATCGAGCGGCTCTACCGCGAGGCGCCGATGCTGCTCATCGGCGAGGGGACGGCGGAGATCCAGAAGATGATCATCGGCCGCCGGCTGCTCGAGGAGTTCGCAGCCAAGAAGTAGCGGCCAGCTCAGGAACCCACAGTTGCGCACCCGGGGTGGGGCCACGTCGAGGTGGGCGGGAAAGCGTCGTCCCGCGTTGTCCCGAACGGCATCGGCGTGGAAGGGCGGCACCGGGCACTCGTCGTTGTCGACGACCAACAGCCTGAGCTTGGCGCACCCGAGCACCTCGGCGCGCGCGGGCCGCTGCGGCACCCTTCGTGTCAGCGCTCACGAAGTCCCCTCATGGTCCCCAGCATGGCGGTGCGGACCGACAAAGGAAGTGGCCTCGGACGCCTCGTGTTGCCTGGCGCGAATCGGGTCACTGCTCCGGTGGAGCACTGCCCCGGCACCGACGCACCAACCTGTGAGGGCGGCCGGGAGCTCTGTCCTGGCGCGGTTGGACCTGGTCCACACAGGGCCCAGCCAACTTTGAGAGACTGTGGCCATGAGCACGCAGCCGAACGCCCTGTCCCGCTCCCGAGCGGTCCTGTCGCTCGAGTACCCCATGTCCTTGGGACGGTACGACAAGTACGACAAGGCGCAGAAGGCGGTCGACTACCTGTCCGACCACGAGTTCCCGGTGCAGAACGTCCTGATCGTGGGCACCGACCTCAAGCAGCTCGAGCGCGTGACCGGGCGGCTCACCCGGAGCCGGGTGGCGATCGGCGGTCTCATCTCCGGTGCGTGGCTCGGACTGTTCGTCGGGCTGATCTTCTCCCTGCTCGACGCCAGTGGCACGGGCTTCGGCGGGGTGATCGTCACCGTGCTGTTCGGCGCCGTGTTCGGGCTGATCTGGGCGCTCATCGGCTACGCCCTCACCGGCGGCAACCGCGACTTCACCTCGGTCACCCAAGTGGTGGCAACCCAGTACGAGGTCTTGGTGGAGCACAAGTTCGTCCAGCAGGGGCGCGAGCTGCTCGCCCAGATGGACCCCATGGCAGCGGCCCAGGCGCAGGTGCAGGCCGCCCGCGAGGCCGAGGCGGCCGCCCAGCGCAACGCGACCGAGGGTGGTCCCACCTCACCCAGCTGACGGGGGCGCGGTGGTGAGCGCGCGGCATACCCTCAGCTCATGAGCGAGACGGGACTGCAGCCCTTCGGCGACGACTTCCAGAGCGTGCTGTGCGTCGTGGCGCATCCCGACGACATCGAGTACGGCACCAGCGCGGCTGTCGCTACGTGGACCACCGCGGGCAAGACGGTCACCTACTTCCTGCTCACCCGGGGCGAGGCGGGCATCGACACGATGCACCCGTCCGAGGCGGCCGGCGTGCGTGAGCAGGAGGAGCGGGACGGGGCCGAGGTCGTCGGAGTCACCGAGGTCGACTTCGGGACCCACCAGGACGGAGTCGTCGAGTACGGCCTGGCCCTGCGCCGCGACATCGCCCGCGAGATCCGTCGGCGCAGGCCGGACGTCGTCGTGACGGGGCACTACGGCGACCGGTTCGTCCAGGGCATGCTCAACCAGGCGGACCACCGAGCCGTGGGACTCGCCTGCGTCGATGCCGTGGCCGACGCCGGCAACCGGTGGATCTTCCCCGAGCTGATCGACGAGGGCCTCGAGCCGTGGAACGTCAAGCGGCTGTGCTTCGGCGGGTCACCCACCGCCACGCACTACGTCGACGTGGGGGAGCAGTTCGAGCTGGCGGTGCAGTCGCTCGAAGCGCACCGGGCCTACAACGACGCGCTGCCCGCAGAGTTCCCCAAGCCGCGCGAGCTGGTCGGCATGATCCTCGGCTGGGGCGGTGAGGCGGCGGGTGTCGACAAGGCGCTCGTCCTCGACGTGGTCGAGCGGCGCTGACTGCGCCACCGGTCAGCGGGACTGGACCTCGCGGATCCACGCCTCCACGTCGTCGGCGGTGCGAGGCATGGCGGCGGACAGGTTCTCGTGGCCGTCCTCGGTCACCAGGACGTCGTCCTCGATGCGCACGCCGATGCCGCGGAACCGCTCCGGCGCCTTGAGGTCGTCGGCCTTGAAGTACAGGCCCGGCTCGACCGTCAGGACCATGCCGGGCCGCAGCTCGGCGTCCATGTACTCCTCGCGGGTCGCGAGCGCGCAGTCGTGGACGTCGATGCCGAGGTGGTGCGACGTGCCGTGCACCATCCAGCGCCGGTGCTGCTGCCCGTGCTCCTTGTCGAGCGTCGCCTCGACGTCGACGCCCTCCGGCAGCAGTCCCCACTCGTGCAGGCGCTCGGCGACCACCCTGATCGCGGCAGCGTGCACGTCGGAGAACCTGTTGCCCGGCTTGACGGCGGCCAGGCCGGCCTCCTGCGCCGCGTACACCGCGTCGTAGATCTCCCGCTGGGGGTCGGTGAACGCGCCGTTGGCCGGGAGGGTGCGGGTGATGTCGGCCGTGAAGAGCGAGTCCACCTCGACGCCGGCGTCGAGCAGGAGCAGGTCTCCGTCTCGCAGGTCGCCGGTGTTGCGGATCCAGTGCAGCGTGGTCGCGTGGTCACCGGCGGCGGCGATCGAGTCGTAGCCCACGCCGTTGCCCTCGTGCCGGGCCACGAGCCCGAACACGCCCTCGACCCAGCGCTCGCCGCGCCCCTTGGCAACCGCGTCGGGCAGGTCGGCGATGACGGCCTCGAAACCCTTGTGGGTGGCCGCGATCGCCCTGCGCATCTCCTGGACCTCCCACTCGTCCTTGAGCAGCCGCAGGTGGGACAGGAAGTGCGCGAGCTCGTCGTCGGCCTCCTGGAGCTCCTCGGCCCTGGTGTCCTCGCCCGACCGTGCCTCGTCGAGCTGCCGGGTGAGGTCCCAGTCGGCGTCACGGACCAGCCGCACGGTAACCTCGCCGGCGTCC
>JAICSZ010000418.1 GCA_025936615.1 Pedococcus sp.
AAGTCCGGCGGGTCGTTCATGCACCGGCTCGAGGAGCGCTGGGACCGCCGGCGCGACACCTACTAGCGGCTGAGCAGCACCCCGACCACCCAGGTCGTCGCGATCGCCAGCGCGGCGAGCAGCTCGATCCCCATCGACGTGAAGACCGCCTTGAGGGCGCTCTTGGTGGAGCGCCACGCCGCCGAGCGGTCCCGCGACCGGCTGAGCTCCACGAGGTAGATCCCGAGGACGAACCCGACCGGTCCACCGACCACCGGGATCACGAAGAAGCCCACGATCCCGAGCAGCACCGCCAGCACCAGCGTCGAGGTGCCGACGCCGGCCGCGCGCATGCGGCGACCTGGCACGGCATACTGCAGCGCCACGCCGGCCGCCCACAGCGCCGCGGCCACCCCGAACACCCACCACGCCAGCGGCGTGCCGAGGTCGAGGGCCCAGATGAGGACGGCCGCCAGGACCAGCAGCAGTCCCGGCAGGACGGGAATGACGATCCCCACCATCCCGACCAGGATCAGGATGGCGGGGACCCAGATGTCGGTCGCCACGGCGGGGGCTCTTGGGGGCGGGTCCGCCTATCGCTCGTCGACCGGTGCGATCGCCGGGGTGTCGTGGAGCCGGTCGCTCTCGTCCTGGATGTCCGCGTGCTCCCGCAGCCTCGGGAGGTGCTCGCGCCCGTGGTGGGCGCAGAAGAGCAGCTCGCCGCCGGCGTGAAGGCGCGCGCGTACATAGGCCTGGGCGCCGCAGCGGTCGCAACGGTCGGCCGCGCTCAGAGTGGGTGCCAGTGCAGTGGTCATGTCTGCCTTCCTCTATTCGTCGTCCCTGGACACTGTGCCCGGTGGACGTCTGTGGAAACAGTCAAGCACGCCCGGATCTTCCCGCTGGGCATTGCCCGCATTGTGGTGCCGCTCATGTCGCAAAAGGTGACTCGTGGATCGGGTGTGCGGTGGAGGGGAAGGACTGGCCCGCCGGGGGCGGATGACTACTCCACCTGAGGTATGCCGCGTGGCTGCGCGGGTGGGTCGGTGCGCCGGGATAGCGTGGGGAGGCCCCGGGAACCGGGGCCCCGCACGAGTCCAGGAGAGTTCCGCACGTTGGCCACCGCCACCACCGCCAAGAAGGCCGCCACCACCAAGTCCGGGTCGGACTACAGCGCCCACCACCTGCAGGTCCTGGAGGGCCTGGAGGCCGTGCGCAAGCGTCCCGGCATGTACATCGGCTCGACCGACGGCCGCGGGCTCATGCACTGCCTGTGGGAGATCATCGACAACGCGGTCGACGAGGCGCTCGCGGGGGTGTGCGACCGCATCGACGTGGTACTGCACCGCGACGGCTCGGTGGAGGTCCGTGACAACGGGCGGGGCATCCCGGTGGACATCGAGCCGCGCACCGGGCTCACCGGTGTCGAGGTGGTCTTCACCAAGCTGCACGCGGGCGGCAAGTTCGGCGGTGGCTCCTACACCGCGTCCGGCGGCCTGCACGGCGTCGGTGCCTCCGTCGTCAATGCCCTCTCGGCCCGCCTCGACGTCGAGGTGGACCGGGCCGGCAAGACCTATGCCATGAGCTTCCGCCGCGGCGAGCCCGGCTACTTCCCGGACGTCGCGACCGCGGACAAGAGCCCCGAGCACCAGTTCACCCCCTACGAGCGCAGCAGCGAGCTGGCCGTGGTGGGCAAGGCGAAGCGCGGCGTCACCGGGACGCGGATCCGCTACTGGGCCGACCCACAGATCTTCCTCAAGGACGCCGGCTTCGACTACGACCAGCTCATCGGGCGGGCACGGCAGACCTCGTTCCTCGTGCCGGGCCTGACCCTGGTGGTGCGCGACGAGCGCCGGGTGCCGGGCACGCCGGGCGCAGAGGCGCCGCACGAGGAGACCTTCGTCCACGACGGTGGGATCAGCGAGTTCGCGGAGTTCCTCGCGCCGGACGCGGCAGTCACCGACGTGTGGCGGCTGCAGGGGAGCGGCACCTTCACCGAGACGGTGCCGGTGCTCGACGCGAAGGGCCACATGACGCCGACCGAGGTCGAGCGCGAGTGCGCCGTCGACGTCGCCGTGCGCTGGGGCACCGGCTACGACAGCAAGGTCAGCTCGTTCGTCAACATCATCGCCACGCCCAAGGGTGGCACCCACATGGCCGGGTTCGAGCAGGCCCTGCTCAAGGTGTTCCGCAAGCAGCTCGAGGTGAACAGCCGCCGGCTCAAGGTGGGCAGCGACAAGCCGGAGAAGGACGACGTCCTGGCGGGCCTGACGGCGGTGGTCACCGTGCGCCTCGCCGAGCCGCAGTTCGAGGGGCAGACCAAGGAGGTGCTCGGCACCTCGGCGGTCCGCGCGATCGTCGCGAAGGTCGTCGAGACCGAGCTCACCACCCGGATCACCAACCCCAAGCGAGGCGAGAAGGCCCAGGCGGCACTGCTGCTCGAGAAGGTCGTCGCCGAGATGAAGTCGCGCATCAGTGCACGGCTGCACAAGGAGACCCAGCGCCGCAAGAACGCCCTCGAGACCTCAAGCCTGCCGGCGAAGCTCGCCGACTGCCGGTCCACGGACGTCGAGCGCTCCGAGCTGTTCATCGTCGAGGGGGACAGCGCGCTCGGGACCGCCAAGCTGGCCAGGTCGAGCGACTACCAGGCGCTGCTGCCGATCCGCG
>JAICSZ010000397.1 GCA_025936615.1 Pedococcus sp.
TCGGCCGCGTGCCGACCCCGGAGTCGCTCGACGTCGACGGCCTCGACCTGACCGACGAGCAGCTGCGCAAGGCGCTCGCGGTCGACGTCGAGGAGTGGAAGGCCGAGATCCCGCAGATCCAGGAGTGGTTCGAGAAGTTCGGCGAGCAGCTGCCCGCCGTCCTCTGGACCGAGCTCGACGGGCTCAAGGCGCGGCTCGAGGCCTGAGGACGGCGGCCTCCGAACGCTCCATCACACTCCGCAGCTGCCTACCCGCGACTGTGATGGTCGCGGTGTCCATGTGCGACGATGCTTCGGTGTGGCGACCGGAGGGCGTGACCCGTGGCAGATCTGGGTCCTGAGGAGCGCGAGCTCTTCGAGTCCGCCGCGACGTCGCTGTACGAGGAGGCCGCGGAGGCCGGGGGGCTCAAGGACTCCGACCCCCGTCTGCGTCCCGACGGCGAGCTGCGGCCTGCGCTCGACCTCCTCACCTCGCTGAACCTCCTGGTCCACGACGAGGACAACAGCACCTACGTGCCGGTCGACCCCTCGACCGTTCAGTCGCACGTCGTCACGCCCCTGAGCCAGCGTGGCGCCGAGATGCTGACCGAGTCCTCGGAGTGGGCGCGCGCTTTCGGCGGCCTCTCGCAGGCCTGGCGGCGGTCACCGGGTGCCGTACGCGGCCCGATCAGCGAGTTCCACACCCAGGCCATCGGGGTGTTCATCAGCGGTGCGGTCGCGGAGGCCGAGGAGGAGCTGCTCACCGCCCAGCCGCAGGCCGGTCGCGAGCGGGCCAGCCTGAAGGCCGCCCTGGCCCGCGACAAGGCGGCGCTCGACCGCGGCGTGCGGATGCGCACGCTCTACCAGCACAGCGCACGCCGCCACTCGACGACCCGGGGCTACGTCGCCGAGGTGACCGCCCTCGGCGCAGAGGTGCGCACGCTCGACGAGTTCTTCAACCGGATGATCGTGGTGGACCGGCGGCTCGCGATCATCCCCGGCCCGAGCGGGGACACCGTGGCCATCGCCGTGCAGGAGCCCGCCCTGGTCGCCTACCTGGTCGACGTCTTCGAGCGCGCCTGGGAGCGCGCCCGGCCCTACACGACCACCGAGCGGTCGATGATGAACGACATCGCCCGCGAGCAGCGGGCGATGACGATCCGGATGCTGATCGAGGGTCACTCCGACCCGGTCAGCGCCAAACGCCTCGGGGTGAGCGCCCGCACCTTCGCCGGCTACGTCGCCGAGCTGAAGGCGGAGTACGACGCGGACACGCGCTTCCAACTCGGGTACACGATGGGCCAGCGGGGCGTCTCCGGCCGGGAGGACGAGTAGAGCTCCGGGCGCAGGGTCAGCGGCCTCCCACCTTGCAGCCCTGGCAGGGCCAGTTGGTGTCGTAGGCGTGAGCCGGAACCGTGATGCCGAGCGCGCCGACGCTGAGCACCGCCGTGATCAGGGTCAGGGCCACCTTCCGCATCATCTTCATGAGTCGCACATCCTCCCGGGGGTAAGGGCCAGTCGGTCACCTTGTACCCATTGTCGGGTCGGCTTGAACCAGGGGGTACGGCAGCCTTGGCTCATTTCCTTGCAATGCACATTTGTGCAGACGGGTTCCGAGGTGGAGAACGCACAGGCCCCGCCGCGACCGCGACGAGGCCTGTGGACGCTGGCGGAGGCGGCGGGATTTGAACCCGCGAGAGGTGCGAACCTCAACCCGCTTAGCAGGCGGGCGCCATAAACCGGGCTAGGCGACGCCTCCCCTGTCAGCCCGCACAGGGTACAAGGAGTCGCGGGCGGCCACCCAATCAGGAGTGGCGGCTCACGGAGTGGCCGGGGCGCCCGGCGTGCAGGCGTCGCGCACCCGCCGCCGTACGTCGAGGGCGAAGGCGTCGGCGTCGGCCGCCAGCGCCGGCATCGGCAGCCGCGTGGACCGCCCGTCGCGGAGCCGGAGGACCAGGCAGCGGGTGCCGCCGGGGCTCGTGGCCACCACCTCCTCGACCTGCGTCCAGGACGCCGCGGTGACGCCGACGCCGCGCAGCAGCCGGACGACGTAGCCCTGGGGGCTCAGCCGCACAGCCCAGGCTCGGCGCGCGAGGTACCACGCCCACCCGGCAGCCAGCACGAGCCCGAGCAGCGCGGCTGCGCCGGGGAGGACCCATCCGGCGCCGGTCAGGACGCCGACCGGGGTCAGGACCACCACGACCAGGGCGAGGGTGACCAGGCTCCGGCCCACCAGCCGGACCGCGAGCGCGGGCGCCAGCCGGTACGTCGTGTCGGGGATCGTCGGCGGGCGGGTCACGCGGACATTCAACTGAAACCGTCGTCGACCCGGCCAATCCGCAGGGTTCCCGGCCTTGCCCTCGGGCCGTCCAGGGTCCACGCTGGAGCACATCCCCGTCGCAACCCCACCGACGACTGGCCGACAGTCGGGAGGTCCCCCCATGACGGCATCGACCACCACCCTCGACGAGCTCCTGCGGCCCGGCCACGACCGCGTGGCCCTCGGCGCCTGGCGCTGGTCGGTGCGCCGCCACCTCGTCCCCGTCCGCGACCGGCTCCGTCGTGAGCACCCCGACCGCCGGGAGGCGTGGCTGTCCGCGCGGGCCTCTCGCACGCTCCGCGAGCGCGACGAGCTCCTCGCCCGCCTCAACGCGCTGGCCGCCCAGGTGCTGGTCTCGTCCGAGGTCGAGGAGCTCGCCGACCAGCTGAGTCGGCTGCTGGTCGACATCGGCCACCACCACCAGCGGGTGCACGACCTGGCCTACGACGACGTGGAGCTGGAGATCGGCGGCTCGGAGTAGGCGGCGGCGCCCCCGTGGCGCCACCTAGACTCCTGACCGGCGTCGGCTGCTGCACCCGCAGGGTCGCGCTCGGAGGGGTGCCGGAGTGGCCGATCGGAACCGCCTTGAAAGCGGTCGCTGGCAGAGATGTCA
>JAICSZ010000355.1 GCA_025936615.1 Pedococcus sp.
CAGTTCATCGCCTTGAGGCGGTACTCGGTGCCCTCGAACTCCATCGGCGGGAACATGGTGTCGGCGTAGTAGGGCAGGTGGCCCGAGGTGTGGAACAGCCCGTCCTTGCTGATGTGGGGGGTCCCGACGTACTGGAAGCCCTCCTCGACGTGCCGGCGGCGGACGTAGTCCTCCATCTCGCGCTTGAGTACCCCGCCCTTGGGGTGGAAGACGGCCAGGCCCGAGCCGAGCTCGTCGGGGAAGCTGTAGAGGTCGAGCTCCCGGCCGAGCCTGCGGTGGTCGCGGCGCTCGGCCTCCTCGATCCGGTGCAGGTGCTCGGCCAGCGCCTCCTTCGACTCCCACGCGGTGCCGTAGATGCGCTGCAGCTGCTTGTTGTGCTCGTCACCGCGCCAGTACGCCGCCGCGGTCCGCATCAGCTTGAACGCGGGGATCCGCTTGGTGGTGGGCAGGTGCGGTCCGCGGCACAGGTCCTTCCAGGCCAGCGACCCGTCCCGGCGCAGGTTGTCGTAGATCGTGAGCTCGCCGGCTCCGACCTCGACGGAGGCACCCTCGGCCGCCTCGGCTGCCGAGCCCGGCTGGTCGGGCCTGTCGAGTCCGCCCTTGAGGCCGATCAGCTCGACCTTGTAGGGCTCGTCCGCGAGCTCGCCCAGCGCCTCCCCGTCGGAGACCGGCCGCCGCGAGAACCGCTGGCCCTCCTTGACGATCTTGCGCATGCGGGTCTCGATCTTCTCCAGGTCCTCGGGCACGAACGGCTCGGGGACGTCGAAGTCGTAGTAGAAGCCGTCGGTGACCGGCGGGCCGATCCCGAGCCGGGCCTCGGGGAAGAGGTCCTGGACCGCCTGTGCCATGACGTGGGCGGTGGAGTGCCGCAGGATCGCGCGGCCGTCCTGGCTGTCGATCTCGACGCCCTCGACCTCGTCGCCGTCGCGGAGCTCGTAGGCGAGGTCGCGCAGCTCACCTCCGACCCGCGCCGCCACCACGGAGGGGGTGTCGCGGTAGAGCTCCCACGCCTGGGTGCCCGCCGTCACCGCACGCTCGGCGGCAGCGCCTGCGTCCTGCACGGTGACCTTGATCTCGGACACGGAGAGCTCCTGACGGCGTCGGGGGCCGCGCGGCCGGTGCCGGCGGCTGGGTGCCGCTCGATGGTAGCCGCCGGACCAGGTCCGCCGCCGCCGGGAAACGTGACGCGGGCCGGCCCTCCAGGAGGGCCGGCCCGGTGCGTCGCGGTGGGCGATACTGGGTTCGAACCAGTGACCTCTTCGGTGTGAACGAAGCGCGCTACCACTGCGCCAATCGCCCGCTGCGCCGCACAGGCTAGCGCATGCTCGCGGGCCACCCCTTCCCCTGCCCCCCGGGGCTGCGCTCCACGCGTCGTACGACGTGCCGGGGAGGTCCGGACCGGACCGGCAACACGCTGAAAGCGGACATGTCAACCCCTGAGAGCCGATCTCTTGAAGAAAACTTCTCGCCACCTGTTTGGTTTCCCGTCATGCGGCCACCTCTTGAACGTCTCCTCGACACGTCCGGAGGGGACGACTGGGAGGAAAGGCACCACAGATGGACTTCTCGATGAACACGGCACCGGTGACGGTCACCCAACCGGTCACGCTGGAGCTCATCGACCCGACGGGGACAGTGACCCCGATCGAGGCCGAGCTGCAGTACGACCCGAGCGACCCGTACGCCATCACGACGGTCTTCATGACCGGTTCCAGCCAGGTCCGCTGGACCTTCGGGCGCGACCTGCTCACCGAGGGGCTCTACGAGCCCTCCGGGGACGGCGACGTGCACGTCTGGCCCTGCCTGGACTCAGAGGGTCACGCGGTGGTGATCATCGAGCTCTGCTCGCCCGACGGCGAGGCGCTGGTGCAGGCCCGCACCGGTGACCTGAGCTCGTTCATCGACCGGATGAGCGCCGCTGTGGCCCGGGGCACCGAGTCCGAGCACCTCGACGTGGACGCGGCGATCAGCGCGATCCTCACCGCCGAGGCCGCCTGAGCGACTGCTCGAGCCGGTGCTGCGGTGACCCGTGACGGGGGTCGGCTGGGAGGCCCGATCCCGTGCGGCAGGCATCGCCGGTAGCCCGACGACCGACCCCTGTGGCGCTCCTCCGCCTCAGGGGTCGCTGTCGTCCGCGGCCCGTTCCGCCCACACCTGCCGGCATCGCTCGGTGACAGGTCCCGGCGCGGTGAGCGCCCGGTCGTCGCACCGGTCGACCGCCTGGACGTCCCTGGTCGTCGAGACGAGCAGGATCTCCTGCGCCTCGCGCAGCACCTCGACCGGCTCGTCGACCTCACGGGCGCCGTACCACTCCAGGAGCAGGGCGCGGCTGACCCCCGCGAGGCAGCCCGAGGCCAGGGTCGGCGTGCGGAGCTCCCCGTCGACGACGTAGAAGACGTTGGAGCCGGTCCCCTCGCACAGGTGCCCGGCCAGGTTCGCGAACACCGCCTCGCCCGCGCCGCGCTCGGCCGCGTGCGCGAGGGCCACGACGTTCTCGGCGTACGACGTCGTCTTCAGCCCCGCCAGGGCGCCTCGCTCGTTGCGGGGCCAGGGCACCGTCACGACCGCGGTGGTGGGCCGCGCCGGGGCCAGGGCGTCGGCGAGGACGACCAGGGTGGGCTCGCCGCTCCCCCGTGCCGACGCGGCGGGGCCGATGCCTCCCGTGAGCGTGATCCGCAGCCGGCCCAGGGCCAGGGGCTCCGGGTCGAGCACGGCGGTCACCCCGCGTCGTACGGCGTCGAGATCCGGCGCCGGCAGCCCTAGCCCGGCCGCGGAGCGCGCCAGCCGGTCGAGGTGTCGCGACAGCGCGAACGGCACACCGTCGGCCACCTTCACCGCCTCGAAGACGCCGTCACCGACGGTGAGACCGTGGTCGAGCACTCCGACGGCGGGCGCGTGCGGGTCCTCGAGGAGCCGGCCGTTCACCCATGCGTGCATGGCTCGACCCTAGGCTCGCGCCCTTGGCTCGACCGCGGGCGGGACCCGCACGGGACGCGCCGGACCCCGAGTTTGTCATTCGGGCGTCGTCCGATAAAGTTCACACGCGCTCAGGGGGAACCCGGGGTCGCAAGCGGACGTAGCTCAGTTGGTAGAGCGCAACCTTGCCAAGGTTGAGGTCGCGAGTTCGAGCCTCGTCGTCCGCTCGGAGATGGTCGTAGCCTCCACGGTGGAGTGGCCGAGAGGCGAGGCAACGGACTGCAAATCCGTCTACACGGGTTCAAATCCCGTCTCCACCTCGATTGCTCGGACCC
>JAICSZ010000240.1 GCA_025936615.1 Pedococcus sp.
GACGAGGTCGTACGGCGCCTGGAGCTCCTTGGCGGCGACGTACAGCTCGTCCTCGCTCAGGCTGCTCAGTCGCCGCAGCTCGCCCCCGATCGACCGCATGTGGGTCACCGCGTTGGACACGTCGCCGGTGCCCGCCTCGCCCTTGGAGCGGATCATCGCCGCGCCCTCGGTGATCCGCCGCAGCGCCTCCCCGAGGTTGGTGGCGCCGCACACGAACGGCACCGTGAACGCCCACTTGTCGATGTGGTTGGCGTAGTCGGCCGGGGTGAGCACCTCGGACTCGTCGATGTAGTCGACGCCGAGGGCCTGGAGCACCTGCGCCTCGACGAAGTGGCCGATGCGGGCCTTGGCCATCACCGGGATCGAGACGGCGTTGATGATGCCGTCGATCATGTCGGGGTCGGACATGCGCGAGACCCCGCCCTGGGCGCGGATGTCGGCGGGCACCCGCTCGAGCGCCATCACGGCGACGGCGCCGGCGTCCTCGGCGATCTTGGCCTGCTCGGCGGTGACGACGTCCATGATGACGCCTCCCTTGAGCATCTCGGCCATGCCCCGCTTGACGCGGGACGTGCCGGTGGCGGGCTGGGTGGCGGGGGTGGTGTCGTCGGCGGACATCGCGGGTGCTCCAGATCTGTGCAGGGCGCAGCGCAGGCTTCGCGCTTCACCCCAATGGTAGTTGGTATGCCGCGTGGCCCGGCCCGGCGGTTCACCCACCGGTCGGTTGCCTACTCCCGGACGGCGGTGGGCAGCTCGTCGTCGAACTCGACGGTCTGCGGAAGCTCCGCGTGGCCGGCCAGCCGGAACACCCTGACCACCCACTTGCGCCGCACGCGACGCACGTCGGTGACGGCGTCGTTCAGGAACCGCCTCGCGAGCTGCACGCGCAGCCCGCTCGCCTCGACCCGTTGCAGCGCGGCGGCGCCGAGGTCCTCCCCGTCGCGCAGCTGCCCGACCACCACCGGGGTGAGCGCCGCGACCAGCGCCGCGGTGAGGTCGCTCTCGAGGACCTCGCGCCCGGCGAAGTGCTGCCCCTCGAGGAGGTCGTCCTCCAGGGCGCGCTCGTTGTGGGCCTCGAGGGACTCCGACGCGGCCCCGGCGAGGATGAGCGCGCTGGCCGGGTCGAGCGCGCCGGAGTTCGCCAGCTCGAGGGTGGCCTCGGCACGGCGCACCAGCTGGGCATCGAGCGCGGAGAGCGCCCCCTCGACCCGGGAGTGCAGCCGGTCCAGCCGGGCCGCCGAGTACGACAGGTACCAGGCGATCCCGAGCACCACCGCGACGGCGACCACCGCCCAGGTCAACGGTTCCATCAGTCCTCCACCATCCGTCCACGACCGCGGAGCAGGCGGGTCCAGCGGGTGTCGGTCGCCGACTCCGGGCGGGTGGACTCGACTCCGTGGACGACCGTCTCGTAGACGGCCATGACCTCGTCCGCGACCACCGACCAGTCGAAGACCTGCGCGCGCCGGCGTCCCGCGACCCGCAGGCGCTCCCGCTCGGCCGGGCCCTCCAGCACGGCAAGCACCTTCGTGGCCAGGTCGGCGTCGTCCTCGTTGCGGAACAGCACGCCGGCGCGTCCCCCGTCGAGCACCCTGGCGAACGCCGCCAGGTCGCTGGCCACCACGGGTGCACCCGCGCTCATGGCCTCCACGAGCACGATCCCGAAGCTCTCGCCACCGGTGTGCGGCGCGACGTAGGCGTCGACCGAGCTCAGCAGCGAGGCCTTGTCCTCGTCGCTGACCATGCCGAGGAACTCCGCCGCGGCGGCCACTTCCGGCGCCATCCGTTCGCGCGCGGCGGCCACGTCACCCGGCCCCGCGACCATGAGCCTGCTGCCGGGGTGGCGCGCGAGGACCGCCGGCATCGCGGCGGCGAGCACTGGCAGCCCCTTGCGCGGCTCGTCGATGCGGCCGAGGAACGCGAGCGTCGGCGCCTCGGGGGTGCCGGTCCAGGCCGGGCTCGCCGGGGCGTCGGCGAAGCGGGCGACGTTGACGCCGTTGGGGATCACGACGGCGTCGCCGCCGAGGTGCGTGGTCACCGTCCGCCGCGCGTCCTCGGAGACGGCGATGCGGGCGATGATCTTCTCCAGGCTGGGGCGCAGCAGCGGGTAGGCGGCCTGCATCGCCCTCGAGCGCAGGTTGGAGGTGTGGAAGGTGGCGACCACCGGCACCTCGGCAGCCCACAGGGCCAGCAGCGAGATGCTGGGGGTGACCGGCTCGTGGAGGTGCAGGACGTCGAAGTCGCCGCGCTCGAGCCAGCGGCCCACTCGCGCGGCCGTCACCGGTCCGAAGTTGAGCCGGGCGACCGAGCCGTTGTAGCGCACGGGCACTGCTCTTCCGACCGACTCGACGTACTCCGGCAACGGGGTGTCCTCGTCGGCGGGCGCGAGGACCGACGCGTGGTGGCCCTGACCCAGGAGGTGCTCGGCCAGGTCGCGCACGTGCCACTGCACTCCCCCGGGCACGTCGAAGGAGTAGGGGCAGACGAGCCCGATCCTCATGCCGGCCGGCCGCTCTCGAGGTCCTCGAGGAAGACCCGCTGGAGCATGTGCCAGTCCTGGGTGTGCTCGCGGATCGTGGCCCCCAGTGCGTCGGCGCACTGCTGGGTCATCACCTCGGCCTTCGTCCTGGTCGTGCCGGATGCCGGAGTCGTCACCCGCGCGTGGAAGGTGATGACGGTGCGCTGGCGCCAGCTCGAGGCCTCCATGCGCTCGTAGCGGATGCTGACCGGGAACAGCGCTGCGCCGGTGGCCAGGGACAGTGCCGCCGGCCCGGCCGCCATCTTGGTGCGGTGCCCGCACAGGTCGACCTCGACGCCGCGCCGGGTGAGGTCGCGGTCGGCGAGCAGCGGCATCAGCACCGGTCCGGTGAGCAGCGCACGCAGCTCGGCGAACACCTCGCCCCCGCCGGTGAGGGGCAGGATCGTCATCCCCAGCGACTCACGAAAGGCGAGGAACTCGGCATACACCTGCTCTGGCTTGAGCCGCTCCGCGACGGTGACGACCGGCGCGATCTCGCGCGTCCCCCACGCCCCGGCGAGGTCCCAGTTGCCCAGGTGGCCCAGGAAGCACACGGCCGGGCGACCGGCCGCGATCTCGGCGAGCACCGGCCCCTCCCCCTCGCACCGCACCGCAGCCCGCAGCTCCTGCGGCGTGCGGTCGGGCAGGCGGAACGCCTCGCAGTAGTAGCGCATGTAGGACCGCATGCCCTCCTTGACGAGGGCGTCGAGCTGGGCGTCGTCGAGCTCGGGCCGGACCTTGGCGTAGTTGCTGCGCAACCGGCGCACCCCGGATCCGCCGCGGGCGACGGTCAGGTCGGCCACCCCGTCGAAGACCGTGTGTGCCGTACGCTCCGGGAGGCGCCGGACGGCCCCCCACCCCACGCGGTAGCCCCCGACGGCGAGGGCGTCTCCGAGCCCGCCGATCACGCGCTGAAGGCCTGTTTGCGGACCAGGAGCATCCGTTGCACGACCGTCACCAGGCTCGCGACCGCGAGCAGCGCCAGAACCACCTCGAGGACCACCTCGGGCAGCCCAAGGCCACACAGCCCGGTGGTGACGAGCACCGCCACGAGGCGGTCGGCGCGCTCTGCGATCCCGACGTTGGCCGTCCAGCCCAGACCTTCCGCGCGCGCCTTGGCGTAGGAGACGACGCTGCCCAGGATGAGGCAGGCCAGTGCAAGGGCCGCCATCACGTTGTCCGCGCCCCCGCCCGCGTACCAGAGGACGAGGCCGCCGAAGACCGCCGCGTCGCCGAACCGGTCGAGGGTGGAGTCGAGGTAGGCGCCCCAGCTGCCCGACCGGCCGGACATGCGGGCCATCACACCGTCGACGGTGTCGGAGAAGACGAAGAGCGTGACCACCACGGTGCCCCAGAAGAACTCGTGCCGAGGGTAGAAGCCGAGGGCACCGACGCACACGCCGATGGTCCCGACGATGGTCACGACGTCCGGGCTGACCCCCAGCTTGAGGAGCAGCCGGGCGACCGGCGTGAAGATCGTGGTGAAGAGGGCGCGCGCGTACTTGTTGAGCATGGTGCGCGACAGCCTACTGAGGCGAGGGCCACGCCTGTGCGAGCCGGGAGCGCACGTCCTCGAGCAGCATGGGCAGCGCCTTGGTCTGCGCGACCACCGGCAGGAAGTTCATGTCGCCGCCCCACCGCGGGACCACGTGCTGGTGCAGGTGCGCCTGCACGCCGGCCCCTGCCACTGCGCCCTGGTTCATCCCGAGGTTGTAGCCGTGCGGCTGCGAGGTCGACTCCAGGGCCCTGATCGCCTGCTTGGTCAGCTCGGTGAACTCGTCGGTCTCCTCGCGGGTGAGGTCCAGGTAGAGGGACACGTGCCGGTAGGGGCAGACCAGCACGTGGCCGGGGTTGTAGGGGAACAGGTTCATCACGACGTAGCAGGTCTCGCCGCGGTGCACGACCAGCCCGTCCTCGTCGGTGCGGGTCGGCGCTGCACAGAAGGGACACCCCGCGCCCGGGTCCTCGCTCGGCCGCTCC
>JAICSZ010000077.1 GCA_025936615.1 Pedococcus sp.
CTCGGATCCGGCCCCCCGGCCACGCCCCCTGTCGCAGGCCGTGACCTGCGGTCGCCGCTGTCTGTGCGTCCCCTGCCCGGTGACGAGCGGCGTCTGCCCATTGTGCACCGCATCGCGGTGATATCGTGGCAGCAAGGTGCCAAAGGCCATAAGAGGTCAATGCGCAGGTCAGTGCGAGCGCAGGTGGACGCCGCGGCCTCGCAACGCCGGTGAGGAGAGCCCATGGCCCGGAGCAGTGACCGCGCCGTCGAGATCGAGCGCATCTTCGCCGACCCCCTCCAGCGGCTCCAGGGCATCCTGGCCCGGGACGAACGCCGCCTCGACGCGCGGCGCCACGACATCGTCGAGGCGCGACAGGCGCTGCTGCAGCTGGTGTCCAGCTTCGCCGGTCCCCACGGGACCAGCGGCACGCCGGTGTGGGAGGTGGTCGCGGCCGAGCTGGCGCCAGACCTGCTTCGGCACCTGCTCGCGACGACCACCGAGGTCGTCCGCAGCTCCGTGCTGAGCCTGGACGTCGGGCCCGGTCTGGACAGGGACAGCATCGAGGAGGGCCAGGGCTACCTGCGCAGCGGGCGCTTTCGACAGCGCACCCTCTACCCTGTGGACGTCATGGAGAGCCGGGCCGGCCGGGAGTGGATCCGGTCGTGGGGTCTGGCGGGGGAGGTGCAGCGGCTGAGCCTGGCGCCGCCGAGCGACTTCGCGATCTTCGACGACGACGCGGTCATGGCGGTCGCGACGTGGGGCGATGCCGCGACCGACTACGTCCTGATCCGCGAGCCGATGATCGTGGCGGCATTCACGGCGCTGTTCGACCGGTCCTTCGAGCGGGCCCTGCCGACGGTGGGTGGGCACTCGGAGGGCGGCGCCGCGACCGACGACCTGCAGCTGCTCCGGCTGCTGGGCCGGGGGCTGAAGGACGAGTCGATCGCCAGGTACGTCGGCCTCAGCCTGCGCACCGTGCGACGCCGCGTCGCGCACCTCATGGAGGTGCATGCGGCCGAGACCCGCTTCCAGCTGGGGGTCGCGGCCGCCCGGGCGGATCTCGTGACGCTCGGGAGCCCGGCGGACCGGTAGCCTTCAGCGGTACGGGCCCCGTGCGCACAACGCCAGGGGCCTGACGCATGACCGCGCAGTCCCAAACGTGAGAGAGGTGCCGGTATGCCGGCGATCGTGCTCGTGGGCGCCCAGTGGGGCGACGAGGGCAAGGGCAAGGCCACCGACCTGATGGGCAGCGACGTCGACTACGTCGTGAAGTTCAACGGCGGCAACAACGCCGGCCACACCATCGTCGTCACCACGAACGGCAAGAGCGAGAAGTACGCGTTGCACCTCCTGCCGTCGGGAATCCTCACCCCGGGGTGCACACCGGTGATCGGCAACGGCGTCGTGATCGACCTGGCCGTGCTCTTCCACGAGATCGACGACCTGCAGGCCCGCGGCGTCGACACCTCGAAGTTGCTGGTGAGCGCCAACGCGCACATCATCGCGCCCTACAACCGGGTGCTGGACAAGGTCACCGAGCGCTTCCTGGGCTCCCGGCGCATCGGCACCACCGGTCGCGGCATCGGCCCGACCTATGCCGACAAGATGTCGCGCAGCGGCATCCGGGTGCAGGACCTGTTCGACGAGAAGATCCTGCGCCAGAAGGTCGAGGCAGCCCTCGCCTTCAAGAACCAGGTGCTCGCCAAGATCTACAACCGCCGAGCGGTCCAGGTGGACGAGGTGATGGAGGAGCTGCTCGGGTATGCCGCGCGGTTGCGTCCCATGGTCGCCGACACCTCGCTGGTGCTCGAGAAGGCGCTGGACGCCGGTGAGACGGTCCTCCTCGAGGCGGGGCAGGCGACGCTGCTCGACGTCGACCACGGCACCTACCCGTTCGTCACGTCCTCGAACGCCACCGCCGGCGGCGCCTGCACCGGCTCGGGCATCCCGCCGACCCGCGTGGACCGGGTCATCGCGATCCTCAAGGCGTACTCGACCCGGGTCGGCGAGGGGCCGTTCCCGACCGAGCTGTTCGACGACATGGGCGAGTTCCTGCGCAAGACCGGCGCCGAGTACGGCACCACGACGGGGCGTCCACGCCGCTGCGGGTGGGTCGACACGGTGGTGGGGCGCTACGCCACCCGGATCAACGGTGTCACCGACTTCGTCGTCACCAAGCTCGATGTCCTCACCGGGCTGGACAAGGTCCCCGTCTGCGTCGCCTACGACATCGACGGGGTGCGACACGAGGAGATGCCGGTGAACCAGACCGACTTCCACCACGCCAAGCCGGTCTACGAGGAGCTCGACGGCTGGTGGGAGGACATCTCCAGGTGCCGGACGTTCGAGGAGCTGCCGGGGAACGCCCAGGCCTACGTGCTGCGGCTCGAGGAGCTCATCGGCGCCCGGGTCTCGGCCATCGGAGTCGGCCCGGGTCGCGACGAGATCATCAGCCGGCACTCCCTCCTCGGTGACTGACGGGAACCAGTCACCGGCTGGCCTGTCGCCCGGACAGCCGGTCCGCGTGCAGTTCACGAAGTGGGGAGGTGGACGGCACTGGGGTCTCGACGTCCGATGGTTGGGCGAGGACGAACACGGTCGGTGGCTGGGCTGGCCAGGAGGCACCGTCTGGAGCAGGCCGGGCGCTGACTTCTCCGCCCAGGGGCTGCAGGTGGGGCTGTTTCCGCGGGATCGCGGCTTCGCGGCGACCTTCTATGAAGCTGTGTCCGCCTACGCGTTCCGCGTCTATGTCGACGTGGCCACCCCACCGGTGTGGGGCCAGGGTGTCGTGACGTCCGTCGACCTCGACCTCGACGTGGTGCAGACCTTCGAGGGTGACGTGGCGGTTCTCGACGAGGATGAGTTCGCCCAGCACGAAGTCGAGCTCGGCTACCCGCCGACGCTGGTGACCGAGGCGCAGGGGGAGTGCGAACGGGTTCGAGAGGAGCTCGCAGCAGGCGCGCCCCAGTTCGCCGAGGCGCAGGCCGCCCACTGGCGCGGTGTCCTGGCCAGCCTGCTCCGCTGACACACCGACCAGGTGTCGTCTGCCGGCCGGACACACCCAGCGGCGGACGCAACACCGGGTACGGCCCCCCTGCAGCCGCACCCGGTGGTGCCAGTTCACGAGGCCAGCCGCCCCGTCGTCCAGTCAGTCGCGTCGACGGCGAGCCACCACGGTCAGACCCGACCCGACGAAGAGGAGGACCATCCCGCCCGCTGCGTAGAGCGTCGGGTCGAAGCCGGTGAAGGCCAGCGTGGCGGGGACGGCGCTCGCAGAGCGCGACGTCTTCGCTGCCGGGTCGGCAGCGCAGGCCGGGCCCGCGGGCACGGCCGCCTTGTCGAGGACCTTCTCGCTGCTCGCCGGGGTGCCCGGGTCGACCAACTCGCCCTGGCGGGTGGCGCCGGTGGCGGTCCAGCCGTCACCCGCGGGCGTCTGCCCGGAGGCCAGCCAGGCGGTCTCGGGGTGGGTGACCGCGTCGTGGGAAACCGTCTGGCCGGTGAGCTCCCAGCCGTCGCCTGCGGGCGGAGTGGCCTGGTCGCGGGTCCACCCGAGGTCGGTCGCCGTCTGGCCGGTGGCCTGGAACGGCGCGGCCAGCGGGACGTAGGAGTCCTGGGACACCAGGAGCGTCTGGCCCGTGGTCGAGCCCACGTTGCTCGAGCCGGCCCACGGGCTCACCGTCTGCGACGAGCTCCAGTCGACCTCGTCGTGCCCCACCTCGGGCACTGCAGGGGTGCCGGGCACGGCCGGCGCGTCCTCGACCACCTGGGACTCTCGCGTGCCGTAGCTGGTCAGGTCGTCCGCCGCGGGCGGCGTCGAGGACAGCTGCCAGGCGGTGTAGCCGGTCTGCTGCCAGGAGGTATAGCCGTCCTCACGCGGGCCGTACATCGTGGTTGCGGTCGCGTCGGGTGGCGTGGTCGACGAGCCCCAGTCGGTGTAGCCGGCCGGCTGCCAAGCGGTGTAGGAGTCGGGGACCGCGGGGGCGGCCTGCTGCGTCACCACGTACTTCGACTGGCCGGGAACGAGGGTCCAGTCGCCACCAGGTGACGTCGCTGACCACTCGTACTCCGTCGTGTAAGTGGCAGGGATGGTCTCCGTCCACGCCGCCTGGTCGACGACGACCTCGTCGTACGCCTTCTCGTCGACCACGGTCGTGGTCACGCCGGTCCACCAGAACCACGACCCGTTGCCGCCGCCGTTGTGCAGGTAGGTGTTCAACGGGCTGTCGTCGTACACCGCCGTGGTGTTGATCTTCCAGCGGTCGGGGTCGGTGGTCGGGGTGGAGCTGATGGTGCTCGGGTCCTTCGCGTCGTTCCCCTTGGGCTGGTACGAGTAGTAGCTGCCCGGGACCGTCACCTCGTGGGTGACCGCGTCGTGGTGCACGATGTGCGTCCCGGCCGGGTGCTGGATCACCTGCGCGGGCTGGTCGACGACCTGGCGCTCGTACTGGTACTCCCAGTGCCCGACCTCGTCCACGGCAGGCGTGCCCTGGACGAACTGCCGGGTCAGCACGGGCCAGCGGTACTGGTCCTGGCGGGTCAGGACCGGCCACCGGTACTCGGTGTGGGTCACCGCGTCCGTGCCGGGGACTGCCGGGACGAAGGGTTGGTCGATGACGTGGCGCGTCCACTGGTAGCTGGTGTAGGCGTACTCGGCGAGCTCTCGGGCCCAGCCATAGTCCGTGTATGCCGCCTGGTCCAGCACCGTCCGGGTCCACTCGAGGTCGGTGCCGTAGGTGGCCTCGACCGCTGGCACGGTCACGGTGCGGAAGACGGCAGGTTGGGCCGGCTGGCCACAGATGCTCTCGGCGGCGTGGGCCGAAGTTGCGATGAGCACCGGCCCCGCGGTCAGGGTGAGCGCGAGCAGCGCCGAACGGCTCTTGACGGACATGACTTCCCCTTCATATGACGGACCCCACCTGAGTAAAGATCAGGTAAGGAGAATCCCCTTGAAAGGCAAAGTAATGGTCAAGAAACGGTAAAACGATGGGCCGTTGATCTCGACTTGTCCTAGTCCAGGTTGCCGATGACAAACTCACCCAAGGCCCCATCAACCGGGCACTTCGGACTTCCTGTCGACTCCGATGACCGCGCGCCGCGCGGACCGGGGGTCAGGACCGCCCGTGGACCCGCAGGACCGTCATCCGGTGGGCCGCCCTGGTCAGGGCGACGTAGAGGACACGCACTCCACCGGGGGACTCGCGGGTGATCTCGTCCGGGTCGACGATGACGGTGGCGTCGTACTCCAGGCCCTTGGTCGACATGGGGTCGACGACGGTGACCCGCTCCGGAGCGGCGCCGGCTGCGGAAGCCAGCTGCGCGGCATACCGCTGCGGTGTCACCACGGCGATGGACCCCTCGACCTCGCCCAGCAAGGCGTCCACGGCCTCGCTCACCCCAGCGAGCACCGCATCGCCGCGCACCGTCCGCTCGAGCGGCTGCACGCCGGTCTCGCGCACGGCGTCCGGGATGTCGGCGTCCGGCACCTGGGCGCGCACGACGTCGGCGGCGTAGCCGAAGATCTCTCGCGCGTTGCGGTAGTTGGTGTCCATGTGGAAGGTGCGGCGCTCCCGCTTGCCGAACGCCTCCTCGCGCGCCCGCGCTGCCTCCACCGGGTCCGGCCAGGAGGCCTGGGCCGCGTCGCCGACGACGGTCCACGAGGAGTGGCGTCCACGTCGACCCAGCATCCGCCACTGCATCGGTGACAGGTCCTGCGCCTCGTCGACGAGGACGTGGGCGTACTCGCCGGGGACGCCGACCTGGCCCTGCAGGAGGCGCTCGCGCGCGTCCAGCGGTGAGGTGGGTGAGGCGCTCCGGTGCGAGCCACTGGACCGAACCGGCTGCACCTCGGTCACGCCGTACTGCGAGAGGTCGTCGAGCTCCTCGATCTCGTAGAACCCGCGCTCCTCCGCCGGCCCCTCCTGTACCGGCCCCAGCCGGGCCGCGAGGTCGTCGACCAGGGCTGCGTCGGCCACCGACCAGGTGCCGGCGTCGAGCGTCCTGGCGAGCGAGGTGGCGAGTGCGTCACACTCCGCCGGGGTCAGCACGCCGTGCCCGTGGTGGCCTGCCACCTGCGGGTCGGCGAGCCACAGCAGCACCTCACGGGGGTCCACCTGCGGCCACCACCGCTCGAGGAACGCCTCGACCTCGAGGTGGTCCGCGAAGCGGTCCATGAACTCGGCCCGGTCGCCCTCGCGCACACTGGCCCACGCCGCCTCGGCGAGCGACGTCCGCACCGCGGCGCCGGCGAGGTTGCGCTGGTGGCTGCGCAGCACCTGGGCGCGGATCCGGTCCAGGGTCGGCCGGTCGACACGCACGGCCTTGCCGTTGACGAAGGCCCGGAACTCCTGCGGCGCCCCGGGTGGCGCGTCGGCAGCTGCACGGGACAGCAGACGCCGGATCCGCAGTGATCCCTTGAGCGCCGCCACCGACGGCTCGTCGAGCCGGGTTGCGGTGACGCCGTCGACGACGTCGCCGACCGAGCGCAGGGTCACCGTCTCCTCCCCGAGCGAGGGCAGCACCCGCTCGATGTAGGCGGTGTAGGCGGCGGATGGCCCCACGACCAGGATGCCGCCCGCCTCGAACCGCCGGCGGTCGGAGTAGAGCAGGTATGCCGCGCGGTGCAGTGCGACGACCGTCTTCCCCGTCCCGGGGCCACCAGTGATCTCGGTGACCCCGGGCGCGGGCGCGCGGATCGCCTCGTCCTGGTGCCGCTGGATGGTCGCCACGATGTCGCGCATCTGCGCGCCTCGGCTGCGGGTCAGAGCGGCGAGGAGTGCGCCGTCACCCACCACGACGAGGTCCTCGGGCGGCTGCGTGACCATGAGGTCGTCCTCGATGCCGACGACGTCAGATCCCTTGCAGCGCAACACGCGTCGGCGAAGGACGTCCATTGGCTCGACGGGGGTGGCGCGGTAGAAGGCTGATGCAGCGGGGGCGCGCCAGTCGATGACCAGCGGCTCGTAGTCGTCGTCGCGAACCCCCAGGCGACCGATGTAGCGGGTCTCCCGGTCTGCCTGCGCCCCCTCCTTGGCCATGGCGTGGTCGAGGTCGAGGCGCCCGAACACGAGGCCTTCGTACTGGGTGTCGAGGACGGAGCGGCGCCGGGCGGCGTTGAAGACGAGCGCATCCCGCTCGAAGAGACCGGTGAGCTCCTCGTCGCGGACGTCGCCGGTGCGGTCCGTCCGGCCGCGGGCCAGGCCGTCGGCCTCCACCAGGCCGGCACGGGTCTGGGCCTTGACGAGCTCGGCGTAGACCAGGTCGACGTGTGCCTGCTCGACGGAGATCTCACGGGCCACCTCGGCACTGGTTCCCTTGGCGGGCCGCTGGTCCTGACCAGTCACGGAAGTCCTTCTGCTCGGCGCTGCGGAGAACGCAACACTCTAGCCAGCGAGGCCGCGGGTCCAGACCACCTTCCACACCTTGGGCCGAGGTGTCCCCCCAAACGGCTGACGACCCTCAGACCATGCCGCGTCGCGCGGCCTGGACGCCTGCCTGGAAGCGGGTGCCGGCCCCCAGCTGGTCCATGAGTGCCCGGACCCGCCGCTCGACAGTGCGCTGGGAGACCCCGGTCTGGCGGGCGATGGTCGCGTCGGGCGCCCCTGCGGCGAGCAGGGCGAGGATGGTCTGGTCGCGTGTCGAGGGGGCACTGCCCGTGGCGCGCTCGAGCGGGGAGGCGATGTCCCAGAAGTGGTCGGCGAGCGACCTCAGGGCCCGAACCAGCGGACGCGTGCGGACCAGCGCCGACCCGCGGCCACTCGGTTCGAACCCGCTGACGTCGACCACCGCGGCGTCGTCGTCGACCACGACGGCGGAGAAGGGGATCGAGGCGGTGAAGCGGAAGGACTCGCCTCCTCGCTCACGGGCAGCGAGGGTGGTTAGCACGCCGGGCAGCTCGAGGACCGCGGACTCGTAGACGGTGCGCATCTCGAGGACCTGCCCGGCTGCGCCGACCGACGGCGACTCGTGGGCGGGC
>JAICSZ010000155.1 GCA_025936615.1 Pedococcus sp.
AGGGCCTCCTGCCGGCGATCACCTTCATCTTCAGCAGGGTCGGCTGCGAGGCCGCGGTCGGCCAGCTGCTGCGCGACGGCGTCCGGCTGGTGCCGGACCGCGAGGGCGAGCGCATCCGGCGGCTCGTCGAGGAGCGGGTCTCCGGGCTGGCCGACGAGGACCTCGGGGTGCTGGGCTACTGGGACTTCGTCGAGGGCCTGACCCGCGGCTTCGCCGCCCACCACGCGGGGATGCTGCCCACCTTCCGCGAGATCGTCGAGGAGCTGTTCACCGCGGTGCGGATCCGGGCGGTGTTCGCCACGGAGACGCTGGCGTTGGGCATCAACATGCCGGCGCGCACCGTCGTCCTCGAGAAGCTCGTGAAGTTCAACGGCGAGACGCACGCCGACGTGACGCCCGCCGAGTACACGCAGCTGACGGGGCGCGCGGGGCGGCGCGGCATCGACGTCGAGGGCCACGCGCTCGTGCTGTGGGGCCGGGGCATGGACCCACTCGCCGTGGCGGGGCTCGCCTCCACGCGCACCTACCCACTGCGGTCCTCGTTCCGGCCGACCTACAACATGGCGGTCAACCTCGTCGCGCAGGTGGGTCGGGAGACGGCGCGCGAGATCCTCGAGACCTCGTTCGCGCAGTTCCAGGCGGACCGGGCGGTGGTCGGGATCGCGCGGGCGGTGCGCAGGAACGAGGAGGGGCTGGAGGGCTACGCCGAGGCGATGCAGTGCCACCTCGGCGACTTCTCCGAGTATGCCGCGTTGCGCCAGGAGGTGGCCCGCCTCGAGAAGGAGGGTGCCAAGGCCCGGTCCGCGAGCCGGCGGGCAGCTGCTGCGATCTCCTTGGAGGCGTTGCGGATCGGCGACGTCATCAAGATCCCCGCGGGCCGTCGGGCCGGGTGGGCGGTCGTGGTGCAGCCGGGGAAGAGCCACCATGGCGAGGCGCCCGCACCTTCGGTGGTGACCGAGGACAAGCACTTGGTCCGGCTCACCCTCACTGACGTGCCCGAGCCGGTGGAGCCGGTCACGAAGGTCAAGGTGCCACCTCACTTCAACGCCAAGAGCCCGAAGGCGCGTCGCGACCTCGCGACCTCGCTGCGCATCGCCGTCCCCCACGACCCGCCGCCGTCGCGCCGAGGTGGCCCGGCGGCATACCCCAGCCTGTCCGATGACGAGCGCATCGGCGAGCTGCGCCGCCAGCTCAAGGCGCACCCGTGCCACCAGTGCCCCGACCGCGAGGAGCACGCCCGGTGGGCCGAGCGGTGGTGGCGACTCAGGCGCGAGACGGTGGGGCTGCAACGCAAGGTCGAGGGGCGGACCAACTCGGTGGCGCGCACCTTCGACCGGATCTGTGAGCTGTTGACCGAGATGGGGTACCTGTCGGGTGACGGGGCGGCGGTCACGGGTCAGGGCGAGATGCTGCGACGGCTCTACACCGAGAAGGACCTGGTGGCCGCGGAGTGCCTGCGGCTCGGGCTCTGGAAGCGGCTGGACGCGCCCGCCCTGGCTGCGGTCGTCTCCGCGCTGGTGCACGAGCCCCGGCGCGACGAGGTCGACCCATCGCCGCGCATCCCGACCGAGGAGGTCGCCGAGGCGGTCCGGGAGATGCAGCGCCTGTGGGCCGGCCTCGAGGGACGCGAGCGCGACCTGGGGCTGCCGCTGACCGGTGACCCGGACGCGGGCATGACGTGGATGATGCACCGCTGGGCCTCCGGCCGGCCGCTCGAGGAGGTGCTGCGCGGCTCGGACATGGCGGCGGGTGACTTCGTGCGCCGGTGCAAGCAGGTGGTCGACCTGCTCGGGCAGGTCGGTGACGCCGCAGGTGAGCCGGGGCTGCGCTCGACCGCGCGCAAGGCGGTGGATGCGGTGATGCGGGGCGTGGTGGCGGCGGACCGGCTGGACTGAGGCTGTCTGCGGCGCGCAGTAGCGTCGGGAGATGGCAGCTGCGATGTCGGGCATGAGCGCGGACCTCCACCGGTACCTCCAGCAAGGGCGGGACGCGATGATGCGCGCGCTCGACGGCTTGGGGGAGTACGACATCCGCCGTCCGCTCGTGCCCTCAGGGACGAACCTGCTCGGGCTCGTCAAGCACCTTGCCGGGGTCGAGCTGGGGTACCTTGTCGAGTCGGTGGGCCGGGAAGCTCCGGTGCTGCCGTGGAACGAGGACGGCTCGGTCTGGGACAGCGCCGACATGTGGGCGACGGCAGGCCAGTCGCGCGAGTACATCGAGGGGCTCTACCGCCAGGCCTGGGTGCTCTCCGATGCTTCGTTGGAGACGGTCCCGCTGGATGCGCCCGCCGACGTCGCGTGGTGGCCGCCCGAGAGGCGGCACACGACGTTCGGGCACCTCATGGTGAGGCTGGTCGCGGAGACGGGACAGCATGCCGGGCACGCCGAGATCCTGCGCGAGACCCTTGACGGCCAGGCCGGGCGCGACCAGGGGGACATCGGGGACCGGCAGTGGTGGGCCGACTACGTCGCGAGGATCCAGGCGGCGGCGGACACCTACCGGGACTGAACGCGGACCCCACGCGCCAAAGGCCATCCACAAGGGTGCAAGGGGCCACCATCCCGGCGCGCGAGCAGGCCAATGTCAGACCCTCCATCTAGCGTGGACACGTGTTCGAATCGCAGCCGCTGACGACGGCGGAGGTGGCCGAGTTCCTCGAGCGGCTGCCCTCGCTGACGGTGGCGGTGCCCGACGCCGAGCGCATCGACCAGCTGGGCCTGCTGGAGTCGGTCAAGGGTGCGTGTGCGGCGGCGCAGGCGAGAGCAGGCGTTGCCTTCGAGGAGTCGCAGTTGGCGGCCCGGGAGGGCGAGGGGCTGCCGGCGCGGGAGCGGCGTCGCGGGCTGGGTGCGCAGGTCGCGCTGGCCCGGCGAGATTCGCCGTCGCGGGGCTCGCGGCACCTCGGCCTGGCCAAGGCTCTGGTCCACGAGCTGCCCCATACCATGGCCCACCTGACCGCGGGCCGGGTCAGCGAGTGGCGCGCCACCCTGGTCTGCCGCGAGACCGCCTGCCTGCGTGTCGAGGACCGGGCAACCGTCGACCGGCTCCTCGCCGATGACCTCCCGACGATGGGTGACGCCCAGGTGCAGCGCCGGGCCCGGGCGATGGCCTGCGAGCTCGACAACGCCGCCACCGCCGGGCGCGCTGCGAGGGCCTGCACCGAGCGCCGGGTGACCCTGCGCGCCGCCCCCGACACGATGACGTGGTTCACGGCGTTGCTCCCGGTCGAACAGGGTGTCGCCGTCCTGGCCGCCCTCACCGAGGCGGGGGACGCCCCCCGCCGCGAGGGCGACGAGCGCACCCGCAACCAGGTCATGGCCGACACCCTCGTCGAGCGCGTCACGGGCCGAGCGGACGCCGAGGCGGTGCCGCTCGAGGTGCACCTGGTGATGCCTTTCGACTCGCTGTTCGCCCGAGGCGACGAGCCCGGCGCGATGGGCACGCAGGTCGTGCCGGCCGACTGGGCCAACACCGTCCTCGGTCGGGTTGCCGACCGTGGTGCCGAGGTGTGGCTGCGGCGGCTCTTCACGACGCCCGACGGCGCCGACCTGGTCGCGATGGAGTCCGCGCGGCGCCGCTTCGCCGGCATGCTGCGCCGGTTCGTCGTGGCGCGCGACCAGGTTTGCCGCACCCCGTGGTGCGATGCCCCGGTGCGCCACGTCGACCACGTCCAACCCGCGCGGGCCGGGGGCGCCACGAAGGCCGCCAACGGCCAAGGACTGTGCGAGGCGTGCAACTACGGCAAGGAAGCCCCGGGCTGGACCGAGCGGGTGCTGCATGCCGGACCGTCGCCCGGTGCCGGTGCCGTTGGCGCCGACCCGGCAATCCCGCACACGGTGCGGATCACAACGCCCACCGGCCACACCTACGACTCCACCGCGCCGCCGGTCCTGCCCGGTCGGGTCCGAGATCGCGAATCGAGGGCCGACCTGGGCACAGCCGACCCGGGCAACCCCGGGCTGGGCAGCGTCGAAACCGCCGTTACCGCCACAGCCGATGCGCGCTGCGTCGACTTCAGCTGGCTCGAACGCTTCTTTGCGATCGAGCTGGACGCCGCTTGATGCTGGCCCTGCCCAAACGCAGGTCACGACGCGTCCGGCATCCGTCGGCGACTTGCCGCGGTCGACCAGCGGGCAGAGGGTGGGACGGTGACTGACTCCGTCCCTGCGGCACCTGCGAGGACTGGACCGGGTCAGCACGAGGAGGGTCCCGACCCCCGACGGTGGCAGGCGCTGACCGTCTGCCTGGTCGCCGGGTTCATGACGCTGCTCGACGTCAGTATCGTCAACGTCGCGCTGCCGTCCATCGAGCAGGGTCTGCACGCCCCGACGAGTGACCTGCAGTGGATCGTGTCCGGCTACGCGCTCACCTTCGGGCTCGTGCTCGTCCCTTCTGGTCGGTTGGGCGATGCCACTGGCCGCCGACGGATGTTCATCGCCGGTGTCGTGCTGTTCGGCCTGGCCAGCCTGCTGTGCGGCGTCGCAACGGGTAGCACCATGCTGGTCGGCGCGCGGCTCCTCCAGGGGATCGGTGGGGGACTGCTCAACCCGCAGGTCTCGGGACTGATCCAGGAGCTATTCCGGGGAGCGGAGCGCGGCCACGCGTTCGGGCTGCTCGGCGCGACTATCGGCCTGTCCACCGCCGTCGGACCGATCGTCGGCGGCCTGATCCTGCAGGCATTCGGGGCCGACACCGGCTGGCGCTGGGTCTTCTTCGTCAACCTGCCGATCGCCGCTGCCGCGGTCGTCCTCGCCGTGCGCTGGCTCCCGCCGCCGCCCGCGCGCCGTGGGCATCGGGAGCACCTCGACCCGCTCGGTGTCGTCCTGCTCGGGGCGGCAGTGCTCGCCCTGCTCCTGCCGCTCGTGGAGACCGGGCACGGGGGCGCCACCGGCCGCACCGTCTCACCCTGGCTGGCCCTGGCAGGCGCCGTGCTGCTCGTGGGGTTCGTCCTGTGGGAGCGCTGGGTCGCCTCCCGCGGCCACAGCCCGCTCGTCGACCTCCGGCTGTTCGCGGTTCCCGGCTACGCCTCGGGCGCCACCGTTGCGACGCTCTACTTCTGCGCGTTCACCGGGATCTTCTTCGTCCTCACCATCTACTTCCAGCGCGCGCTGGGCTACTCGCCCCTGATGGCCGGGCTGGCCGTCACGCCGTTCGCGGTGGGGTCGGGCGTCACCTCGTTCATCGGGGGCCGGCTGGTTGCGCGGTTCGGCCGCGCCCTGGTGACCCTCGGGTTGCTCCTCGTGGTCCTGGGCCTGGCAGCCACCGACGTCGTGCTGGCAGTCGCGCAGGGCCCCGCCACCGGCTGGTACACCGCAGCACCGCTGCTGCTGGCCGGGATCGGCAGCGGCACGGTCATCTCCCCGAACATCACGCTGACCCTCGCCGACGTCCCGGTGCCCCGTGCCGGCACGGCCGGCGGCGTGCTCCAGACCGGGCAGCGGATCGGCACCGCCGCCGGGATCGCGTTGGTCGGCACTGTGTTCTTCAGTGAGCTGGGGGCCCGCCCGGCGCACGTCGCCGCGGCGGTGGCGCTCGGTGTCGCCACGGCGCTGACGATCCTGGCGCTGCTGGCGAGCGCACTCGACCTCAGGGGCAGGCGGCAGGCGGACCCCGACCCCGAGCTCAGCCGATCTGGAGCGCCGACAGCACCCGGTTGATGGAGCTGGTGACGCCGTACTCGCTCGCCACCTTGCTCAGCAGAGCAGCGTTGGCCACCTCGGCCGGCAGGCGTAGGTCGAGCTCGGCCACTGGGGCGTCCTTCGC
>JAICSZ010000110.1 GCA_025936615.1 Pedococcus sp.
AGTCGGATGTTCGGCTCTCGCCGAAGAGTCGGATGTTCGGCTCTCGCCGAAGAGTCGGATGTTCGGCTCTCGCCGAAGTGGTGGAATGGCAGACACGGAGCACTCAAAATGCTTTGCCCGCAAGGGCGTGCGGGTTCAAGTCCCGCCTTCGGCACCAATGTTCAGCCGGCGAACTCCAGCACCGGCAGGCCACGGACGCCCACGTCGGCGCAGAACAGCGAGCCGGCATGGGGGTCCGCGCTGGTGTCCACGTCCTCCTTCGACGTGGTGATGAACAGCCGGTCGAGGTGCTCGCCCCCGAAGGTGCACGAGGTGACCTTCGTGGCCGGCACCTCGATGACCTCGTCGAGCCGCCCCTGCGGGGTGTACCGGTGGACCGCGCCCTGGTTGGCTATCGCGGTCCAGATGCCGCCCTCGGCGTCAACGGTCAGGCCGTCGGGGCTGCCGTCATCCGCGACTCGGACGAGGGTGCGCCGGTTGGTCAGGCCGGTCTCCTTCGCATAGTCGAACACGCTCACTTCGTGAGTGGCGGTGTCGTTGTAGTAGGCGAGGGTGCCGTCGGGGCTCCAGCCCATGCCGTTGGAGATGGTGACGTCGCGCAGCACCGGCTCGACCTCGCCCACCCCGTCCCAGCGGTAGAGGCTGGCCGCGCCCGGGGTCTTGGCGTACGCCATCGAGCCGACCCACAGGCGGCCGTCGGGGTCGCAGGCGCCCTCGTTCATCCGCACGGCTCGGTCCTGCCACACCGGCACCTGGCGCAGCGTGCCGTCGCCGTCCTCCATGAGCAGCCCGCGCTCGACGGCGTAGACCGTGCCGCCGCCGGTACGGGGACGCATCGCGGCGACGACGTCAGAGACGTGTCTCCGCGCCACGGAGCCGTCGGCGGCCAGCGACAGCACGTCCCCGGCGAGCATGTCGACCCAGCGCAGCCCGCCCCAGCTGGTCGACCAGACCGGGCCTTCCCCGTGGAAGGCGACCGGGCCGGTGAGCTGTTCGAGGTCCACCTCGCCACGGTAACCCGCCCGCAGTCCCGGAGCAGGCCGGGCTCGGCGACGCCTCAGCGGTGGTGGCGCAGCTGTACCACGAGCAGCGCGGTGGCCGCGGCGACCAGCACCACGAGGAGCAGCAGGACCATCGTGGTCAGGGCCCACCCGACCCCCATCCAGCCCATGCCGCCGCTGCCCATGCCACCGGCACCGCCCATGCGCTCGCGCATCTCGTCCCAGCTCATCTGTGCACCTCCTCGGGCCACCTGCCAACGGCCATGCCTGGATCCTCTCGCCGATGTGCGGCGCCGGACCAGGGACCTTGGGCCCGCGCCGGCCACGGATGGCGCACCGGGACGTAGGGCCCTGACGTGCGGCGGTCGCTGCGAGGAACGTCGCGGGTGGACCACCAGTCACGACGATGGAGGCGATCGAGATGAGCGCGGTGGTGTACCCGGTGCACGTCGAGGGACACCTCGACCCGAACCTGAGCCGAGGACTCTGGCTGGTGAAGTGGCTGCTGGTGCTGCCGCACTATGTCGTGCTGATGTTCCTGTGGGTGGCCTTCGCCGTGCTGAGCGTGGGCGCCTTCTTCGCGATCCTGTTCACGGGGCGCTACCCCAGGGCGATCTTCGACTTCAACGTCGGCGTGCTGCGCTGGAGCTGGCGGGTGACGTACTACGCCTACGGCGCGCTCGGCACGGACCGCTACCCGCCGTTCTCGCTGCGGGACGACCCGACCTACCCGGCCCGGCTCGACGTCGAACACCCGGCGCACCTGTCCCGCGGCCTGGTCCTCGTGAAGTGGTGGCTGCTCGCCCTGCCGCACTACATCGTGGTCGGGCTGCTGCTGGGCAGTGGCGCCCGGTTTGCCTCGCGGTCCGCGGACAACCCGGGGGGCTCGTGGGTGTGGAGCTGGGGTGGTGGCCTCATCGGGCTGCTCGCCCTCGTGGCGGCGGTGGTCCTGCTGTTCACCGGGCGCTACCCCAAGCCGTTGTTCGACCTCGTCCTCGGCCTCAACCGCTGGGTCCTCCGTGTGGCCGGCTACGCCGCGCTGATGACGGATGAGTACCCGCCCTTCCGCCTCGACCAGGGTGGCGACGACCCGGTCTCGAGCCAGCTCGCACTGCCGCTGGGCGACGCGCCCTCCGGCACCGGCGAGGCAGCCACCGCGCTGCGCACCACCGAGCCGGGCAGCCACGCCCGGACGACTGGGCGCGTGGTCACGCTCGTCTGCGGGGCCGTGGCGCTGCTGCTCGCCATCGGCCTGGCCGGGGCGGGCGCAGCGTTCGCCTACGCGGACACCGGGTTGCGCGACGGTGCCGGCTACGTCACGAGCGACCCGGTGCACCTGTCGACCTCCTCGTATGCCGTGGTGTCCGACAACATCGAGCTGCACGCGGCCGCTGCGGTCCGGTCGGTGCCCCGGGACGCCATCGGCGATGCCCGCATCAGGGTGGCGGCCGACAACGGCAAGGCGGTGTTCGTCGGCATCGCGCCGACGCGCGAGGTGGACACCTACCTGAGCGGTGTGGCGCACAGCGTCGTGCAGTCGGCGCGACCCGGCCACGCGGCATACGAGTCGGTCGAGGGAGGCCCGCCGGGTGCTCCGCCCGCCGACGCGCTCACGTGGGCGGCGCACAGCGCGGGCACCGGCACGCAGACGCTGGTGTGGCCGGTCGCGACGGGTGACTGGAGCGTGGTCGTGATGAACGCCGACGCGGCCGCCGGGGTGTCCACGACAACGAGCTTCGCCGCCACCCTGCCGATGCTCGACTGGCTGGTCCCGGTGATGTTCGGGCTCGCCGCCCTCGTGCTGCTCCTGTCGGTCGGCCTCGTCGTCGCCGCACTCGTCTCGGCGAACCACGCGGGCACGTAGGCAGAAGGAGATCGCATGAAGCCGGGCCGCGTGGAAGCGGCCACCCTGGAAGGAGCAGAGAGATGAACCACGCACTGGTGGTGTTCGAGTCGATGTGGGGCAACACGGAGGAGGTCGCCCGGGCCGTGGCCGACGGGCTGCGCGAGAGCGTGACGGTGGATGTCGCCGACGTGGCGCAGCACCCCGGCGCGCCCGGCGACGACGTCGACCTCGTGGTGGCGGGCGGTCCCACGCACGCCTTCTCCATGACCCGCGCGAGGACCCGGTTCGACGCCCGTGACAAGGGCGCCCGGCAGGGGGCCGTGGACGTGGGACTGCGGGAGTGGCTGTCGGACCTGCCCTCGGGGCGGGAGCACCCGAGGTTCGCCACCTTCGACACCAGGGTCAGGAGCGTCCGGCACCTGCCGGGCTCGGCGGCCCGCAGCGCCGACCGCCTGGCTCGACGGCACGGGTACGAGGAGCTGGTACCTCCCGAGAGCTTCTGGGTGCAGGACATGGACGGCCCCCTGCTCGACGGCGAGCTGGCGCGGGCGGCCGCCTGGGGACGTGACCTCGGGAGGAGGCTGCGCCGGACCGGGCACTAGTCTGTGCGGGTGAGCGAGACCGAGCCCACCGAGACGGAGTCCACCCCGGCCGAGGCGGCACAGCCCCAGGCGGCAGAGCCCCAGCCCACCGAGGCGCAACCGGGCGGGACCCGAATCCTCGTTGCCGAGGACGAGGCGCTGATCCGCCTCGACCTGGCCGAGATGCTGAGCGAGGCCGGCTACGAGGTGGTGGGCCAGGCCAGCAACGGCGAGCAGGCGGTCGAGATGGCCAAGGAGCTCGCCCCGGACCTGGTCATCATGGACGTCAAGATGCCCGTGATGGACGGCATCACCGCCGCCGAGGAGATCGGTGCGGCCAAGATCTGTCCCGTGGTGATGCTGACCGCCTTCAGCCAGACCGAGCTGGTCGAGCGGGCCCGGGACGCAGGCGTGATGGCTTACATCGTCAAGCCGTTCACGGCGAACGACCTGGCGCCCGCGATCGACATCGCCCGGCACCGCTGGACCGAGGTGAAGGCCCTCGAGCAGGAGGTGGCCGACCTCGGGCAGCGCCTCGAGACCCGCAAGAGCGTGGACCGGGCCAAGGGCATCCTCATGAAGAAGCTCAAGGTCAACGAGGCCGAGGCGTTCCGGTGGATCCAGAAGACCGCGATGGACCGCCGGCTCGGCATGCGCGAGGTCGCCGACGCCGTCATCACCGGCATGGACAAGGCATAGATGGCTGCTGCACAACCGGCAGACGGCGCCGACGTCACGGTCCGGCGCGCCGCTGCCGCAGATGCCGACGCGCTGGCGAACGTCGCCGCGGCCACGTTCCGGCTGGCCTGCCCACCCAGCGTGACCGAGGAGTCGATGGCGCTGTTCGTGCGGGACGTGTTGTCACCGGAGCGCTTCGAGGAGTACCTCGCCGACCGGGTGCGCGCGCTGTTCCTCGCTGAGCGGCCCGGTGTCCCGGATGCCCTCGGCTACGCCATGGTCGTGGTGGGGGAGCCTGGCGACGAGGACGTCCGGGCCGTCATCACCCACCGTCCCACCGCTGAGCTGAGCAAGATCTACGTCCTGCCCGACGCCCACGGTGCCGGGGTCAGCCGTCTGCTCATGGCGGCCTCCCTCGAGGCCGCCCGCGCCGCCGGCGCGCAGGGTGCCTGGCTCGGGGTCAACCAGCTCAACGTGCGCGCCCAGAAGTTCTACGCCAAGAGCGGCTTCACCCGGGTCGGGACGAAGCGTTTCCTCGTCGGGCACAGGTACGAGGACGACTACGTCCTCGAGCAGCGGCTGTAGCGCGGTGAACGCAAATAATGCGGCCAACCGCAGGCAACCGGTGTGGTCTGTGAGGCATTTCTGGTTGAACCCTTCACGAACGCCGGCCGGTGCCCCTAGAGTCCTGCTTCGGACGCCTTCGCGGGCGCCAGCGGCCCGAGGGGAAGCCGCCGGCTGTGAGAGCAGTGTCAGGCAGTGACCCGTCGACCATGGAGGAATTCTCGATGAGCCGTCCAGCGATCAGCGTCAGGCGCGTCTCCGAAGACCTCGAGCGACCCTTCACCGAGCTGTGGATGTCGTCACGGGTCGAAGCGGGCACCAGTCCGGAGGTGGTCGCCCGCGCCGCCTCCGATGGCAAGATCGCCGCCGCGCTCCAGCGCGATGACGTGCGTGCCTATGTCGCGTTCGCCGACGGTCGCCCGATGGGCTTCGCGGTGGCCGCGACCAGCCCGTTCTCCGCGCTCTCCGACGGGCCGTGCCTCACCATCGACCAGATCTACGTGGCGCCCGACGCGCGTCGCCACGGGGTGGCACGTCACCTGATGAGCGCCGTGATGCTGTATGCCGACTCGCGCGGCTGCGAGCAGATCGGCTGCAACGTGCCGACCCAGCACCGCGACGCCAACCGCTTCTTCGCGCGCCTGGGCTTCTCCTCGCAGGTCGTCCGCCGGATCACCACGGTGGCGGCCCTGCGACGCCGGCTCGGCAGCGACGAGCACCAGCGGCAGCAGCACTCGCTCGAGGCCCTGCTGCAGCGGCGCCGCTCGTTGCGTGCCCGCTCGGCGGCGCGCAGCACCCCTGGCGCGGGTACCCGCCTGGCCGGCTGACCGGCATACCGCCCCGCCTGTCGCCCCGCGCCGGGAGGCCCGGGCGCGCCGCGTGGCACGCCGCAAGAACGGCGGTTGCGTCGCAGGACGCAGGTCCTGCCTGCTGTCTTTGCGACGCAACCGCCGTTTTGCGAGCTCAGTGAGAGGGCCAGGCGCTTCGCGGCATCAGGCCACCGTCACCGGCCGCTCCACCGTGTCGGCCGCTGTGCGTGAGGTGTCGCGGGTTGCAGCAGAAACCGCCGCGCACACCACGATGTTGGCGAGCAGGGCGACGATGCCGACGTTGAGGTGCTCCCACGACGACGGGACGAACGGGAAGACGTCGCCGACGCTGTGCTCGCCGAGGGTCAGCCAGGCGACGAGCACGGTTCCGGTCAGCATCCCGGCACCGGCGCCCCACTTGGTCACCGGGTTGTCGCGCAGCAGGCTCGTGATCATCGCCGGGAACAGCTGCGTCACAAAGGCGTAGCCCAGCAAGAGCAGGTTGACGATCGCATTGCCGCCCTTGAAGGTGAGGAACAGCGCAATGGCGGTGACCAGTGGGACGCACAGGCGGGCCAACGAGGTCACCCTCGTGTCCGACGCACCCGGCACGTAGTCCTGGTAGACGTTCTTGGCCAGCATGGTGGCGCACGTCGTCAGGAGCATGGCGCCGGGAACGAGCGCGCAGAACAGTCCTGCCGCACCGACGAGACCGACCACCAAGGGTGGGAAGGCGTCCCGGGTGACCGCCAATAGGGACAGGTCGCCGTTGGACAGCCCGGGCACGACCAGGACTGCAGTGAGCCCGGTGAAGAACACGAACAGCAGGACCAGCTGGTAGAGCGGCAGGAACGAGGCGTTGCGGCGGAAGGTCTTCTCGTCCTTGGACGCGTAGATGGCGCCGAAGTAGTGCGGCCACATGAAGAACCCGAGCGCGGAGAGCAGGATCGAGGTGATGAACCAGCCGGTGTCGTGGGCCGGGTCGTGCAGCATCAGGAAGTCCGCCTGGTGAGCCTGGACCTGGTGGAACATCTCGGGGATCCCGCCGAAGTAGTGGTACGGGAGGTAGGTGCCGATGGCCAGGACCACCGCCAGCACCATGATGTCCTTGATCACGGCGTTCCACGCGGCCGAGTGGATGCCGGAGATGGCAACGTAGACGGCCAGGACGATGGCCCCGATCCAGATGGCGGCCGTGCGGTTGATCGAGCCGTAGGAGGTCTCCTCGACGATGATCCCGAGCCCGGTGAGCTGGAGCTGCAGGTAGGGGATCATGGCGATGATCCCGATGACCGCCACGATGAGCCCGAGGTTGCGGCTGCGGTACTTGCGGACGAACCAGTCCGGCTGGGAGAGCAGTCGCTCCTTCTTGGCATAGCGCCAGATCGCCGGTGCCAGCCAGTACGACAGCACGTAGGCGAGGGCGCCGTAGCACAGGATGTAGAAGCTGGCGCCGCCGTGGCTGTAGGCGTACCCGCTGGCGCCGAGGAAGGTGAAGGTCGTGTAGATCTCGCCGGCCAGCAGCAGGAACACGAAGATCGGACCGAAGCCGCGGCCGCCCACCGACCACTGCTCAAGGTTCATCTCCTTGCCACGACGCGACCACAGGCCGAGCCCGAGCGCAACGAGCAGGAACAGGCCCAGGACGGGCAGCGCCGCGTTCATCGGGTCGCCTCCGTCCGGTTGCG
>JAICSZ010000154.1 GCA_025936615.1 Pedococcus sp.
GTCACGGCACCGGTCCTGCTCGTGCTCGGCATGGCGGTGACGGTCTGGTACACCGAGGCGGCCGAGCTGCTGCCCTCCCTGCAGTCGTACTGGCTGGTCATCCACGTGACCGTGGCGACCCTGGCCGTGGCGGTCTTCACCATCGCCTGCGCGGTCACCTGCGCCTACCTGCTGCGTGACACCTTCCAGCGAGCCGACAGGGCCTCGCTGCTGGACCGGTTCCCGGCGGCACCGGCCATGGAGCGGCTGGCCTACGGCCTGCACATCGTCGCGTTCCCGCTGTGGACCTTCACGGTGATCGCCGGCGCGATCTGGGCAAGGCAGGCGTGGGGCTCGTACTGGAACTGGGACCCCAAGGAGGTCTGGACCTTCGTGATCTGGGTGGTCTACGCGGCATACCTGCACGCGCGCGCCACCAGCGGCGTCTCCCGGCAGGTGGTGAGCTACGTCGCGCTCGCCGGCTACGCCTGCATCATCATCAACTACGCGGTGGTCAACGTGTTCTTCGTCAGCCAGCACTCCTACTCGGGCCTGTAGACCGATGGTGCGCTACACCCTGCTCCGGGCCCTGATGTTCTTCGGCGTCATGGCGCTGCTGTACCTCCTGGGCCTGCGCGACCGCGGCCAGGAGTGGATGCTGCTCGTGCTCAGCGCGCTGATCTCGATGGTGCTGTCCTACTTCGTGCTCGGCCGGTTCCGTGAGGAGTCGACGCAGCGGATCGCCGAGGTCGTCGAGCGCCGGACCGCTGCCAAGCAGCACCGGGGGCAGGACGAGAACGCGGAGGACGCCGAGGACGAGGGCGGCGTCGAGTACCGCTGAGGCTCAGCCGCTGAGGGCAATGCCTGCAGCGAGCAGCACGGCGTAGACGAGGTCGAAGACGCCGGTCGCGGCCAGCAGCGCCACCAGGTCACGCCCGACGGCGCGCGCGCGCAGGGTCTGCAGCGGCTTCCAGAGCATCCCGAAGGCGAGCAGGGTCACCCACGCGAAGGGGTGGACCAGCGCGACCACCACGCCCATCGCGGCGGCCAGTGCCAGGAGCGCGACGTAGAACCACCGGGTGCCCGTGTCGCCCATCCGCACCGCGAGCGTCACCTTGCCGGTCATGCGGTCGCTGGGGATGTCGCGCAGGTTGTTGGCGACCAGGATGGCCGAGGTGATGGCCCCGACGCCGACGGCGCCGGCGAGCCCGACCCAGGTCAGCCGGTGCGCCTGCGTGTAGAGCGTGCCGAGGGTTGCGACGAGGCCGAAGAACAGGAAGACGTAGACCTCGCCCAGCCCGCGGTAGCCGTAGGGGTTGTCGCCACCGGTGTACCTCCATGCCGCCAGCACCGCGAGGACGCCGAGCGGGACCATCAGCCACGCCTGGCTGATCGCCACGAGCGCCAGGCCCGCCAGCGCCGCGAACCCGAAGAAGGCAAAGGCCATCAGCTTGACGTTCTCGGGGTCGGCCTTGTGCTGGCCGACCAGCCGCACCGGCCCCACGCGGTCCGCGTCCGTGCCCCGTACGCCGTCGGAGTAGTCGTTGGCGTAGTTGACCCCTACCTGCAGCGCCAGGGACACGAGCAGCGCGAGCAGGGCCAGCCCGAGGCTGGCCCGGTCGAGGGCGTCCGCCGCGGCGGTGCCGACCACGACGGGTGCGACAGCGGCGGGCAGGGTGCGGGGGCGTGCGCCAGCTATCCACTGGGAGGGGGTGGCCATCGAGGTGCTGTTACTCGCTAACGGTGCTGCGGGACGTGGTGGTCAGAGCCTACGGAGGAAGTCGGGGTCGTCGTCGGGGCCACGCGGGGGACCGTCGCGGTGACCTGGGCCACCCAGGCGCGGGGCGCCGGGCTGCTCGGGTCGTCCGGCGATCAGCCAGGCGATCGGGCCGACCAGCGGCAGCACCAGGATCAGCAGCACCCACAGGGCCTTGGGCAGCGTGCGGATCCGGCGCTCCTCGGTCTGCACGCAGTCGACGACGGTGTAGACCGTGAGCGCCAGGACCAGCAACCACGCCACCACCCTGACCATGGCTCCATTTTGTCACTTCTCCGGGCCGAAGAGTGACGCGACCGCTGCCCGGTCCGGCTTTCCCGGACCGCGCAGCGGAAGTGAGCGGACCGTCACCACCCGTCGTGGCAGGGCGTGGTCGGGCAGTATGCCGCGCAGTCGCCCGCGCAGGTCGCCCACCTCCGGCGTGGGGGCCCCGTCGAGCAGCACCAGGGCTGCGCTCACGGCCTGGCCCCACTGCTCCTCCGGGGTGCCGACGACGACAGCCTCGGCGACCTCGGGCAGCGCGGTGAGCGCCTCCTCGACGAGGCGCGGCGCCACCTTGAGCCCGCCCGTGACGATGACGTCGTCGAGCCTTCCGTCGACGTGCCAGCGCCCGTCGCCGTCGACGTGCCCGGTGTCGTCGGTGCGGAACCAGCGGGTGCCGTCGTCGTCGGTGTGGAAGGAGCGCTCCGTCAGGGCGGGCCGGCCGAGGTAGCCGCTCGCCAAGGTCTCCCCGCCGAGGTGGATCCTGCCCTCGTCATCCACGCGGACGGCGCTGCAGGAGAACGGGACGCCGTCGTAGACGCAACCCCCGGCGGTCTCGCTCATGCCGTAGGTCGTCACCGCCGTGACCCCCGCTGAGCGGGCGCGGTCGAGCAGCCCCGCTGGGGTGGCCGCCCCGCCGACGAGGACGCCGTCGAGGGCGGCGAGCGCTGCCGTGGCGGCCGGGACGTCGAGCAGCCGCCGGAGCTGGGTCGGGACGAGGGCGGTGTAGCGCCGCCTCCCTGTGAGTGCCTGCGCCGCGTCGGTGAACCCACGTGCGGTGAAGCCGTCGGTCAGGTCGACGAAGGCCGGCTCGGTCCCCGCCGAGACACAGCGCAGCAGCACCTGCACCCCCGCGATGTGGTGTGGCGGCATGGCCAGCAGCCAGGTGCCCGGCCCACCCAGCCGCTCGTGCGTCGCGGCCGCACTGGCGGCCAGGGCAGTCGCTGGCAACATGGCCAGCTTGGGCACGCCTGTCGACCCGGACGTGCTCACGACCAGTGCCGTACCGGCGTCGGGTACGGCGCTCTCGGCGACATGCGGCGGCTGGCCGCCGGCGGCATACGGCAGCACTGCGGCTCCGCCGGTCAGCGCCTCGCGAAGCGCGGGCAGGGCGGTGGCCGCGGCTGGCCCGGCAGGCACCGGCAGGGGACGCAGCTGCACGCCCCCATCCTGCCCGGTCCCCCGTGGACAACGGCGCTCCGGTCGCGGACCATGGAAGGACTCGCGCGGGAGGTGCCGATGGACACGCAGACCACGACCGACTTCGTGGCGTACATGGAACGGGTCCGGGCCCACCGAGCCGAGCTGCGGGACTCGGTGGCCGCGGTGGACGAGGCACTGGCCTCACCCATCGCCAGGGGCGGGGCCTGGCGGGAGCGCGTGCGCGCCGCGCTGGCCGAGCTGGCGCACGACTTCCGCGACCACGTCGACCTGACCGAGGGCCCGGGCGGCGTCTATGACGGGGCCCGGCGCAGCGCGCCGCGGCTCGACGCGGCGGTGAACCGCCTGGTCGACGAGCACGTGCGGTTCACCGAGGCGGTCGACGGGTACCTGGCCGTCCTCGAGCACGGCGGCACCATCGCCGACCTGCCGGCGTTCCGCGAGGAGGTCACCACGCTGATGGGCCGGCTGGTGCGGCACCGGCAGAGGGGCGCCGACCTGGTGTGGGAGGCGTACGACGTGGACCTCGGGGGCCAGGGTTAGGCCGGGGACGTCCCTGCGCCGGGCGCTAGGCGGCGAGGAGTGCCACGAGAGCGGCGAGCACGGTGCCGGCGATCTCTCCGATGCCCGCCTGCTTCGGCGACGGGTGCAGCCGCGGCACGATAGCCGCACGTGCGGTCAGGGCGGCGAACAGCGCTGCGGCCCAAGGGGACACGGCCAGCATCGCGAAGGTGGCGACGGCATGGAAGCCCACCGAGAGCCAGTAGTGCAGCCGGCTGTCGCGCTCGCGGATGAGGTTCTTGACGTAGAACACGGTGCCGGCGAAGTACGCGCCCAGGACGGCCGCCATGAGCCAGGCGCGCTGCCAGTCGGTGCCGCCGCCCAGGTCGTAGGCGACCGGCACCATGAGGCACGACCCCGCCGCCGTGGCCACGCCACTGAGCAGGGCGCGGTCCTGGCGCTGCGCGGAGGCGACCAGCCCGACGACGAGCGGCGGCACGAACAGCGGCGCCCAGCGGGCCAGGCCGGGCTGCACGGCCAGCACGGCCGCCCCGGCGACCGCCGTCGCGAGGCCGTAGGCGCGCACCGGTGGCAGCTAGCGGGCCTTGCGGTGGCTCTTCAGCCACAGCCCGCTGGCGAAGAACGCGAAGTAGCCGAGCGCCCAGAAGACCGCCAGCAGCAGGTGGCCCACCGCAGGCCTGTGGCCAGCGCGCCCACGAGCAGGGGAGCGGCGAGCATGACCCAGGCTCCGTGCTGGTTCGGCAGCCACCCGGGCGAACGGCGGCGCTGGCCGGCAGACCGGCGCTGGCGGTCGACGGGGCGGGCTGCCGTGGTCACCCGGGCACATCAACCCGGGTCTGCCCGTGGAAATGTCGCTGCGGCCGGCGCTACCGAGAGGACAGCACGATGAGCGGAGAACGGGTGGCACCCGAAAGCGCGGGCGTCGCGGTGGAGCTGCTGGCCACCGTTGAGCTGGGGCCCGAGATCCCGGGCCTGGACGGGCACCAGCTCCGGATGCGGATGGTGACCATCGACCCGGGAGGCGTCTTCGGTCCCGTGCACGACCACCGGGGCAGGCCGGGGACCGTCTACGTGCTGCAGGGGACGATCACCGACCACCGCGACGGGACCGCGACGGACTACGGGCCGGGCGTGGGCTGGCCGGAGGACCGCAACACCGTCCACTGGCTCGAGAACCGCGGGACGGTTGCGGCTGTGGAGATCTCGGTCGACGTCGTCAGGCAGGAGTAACTGGGTCGGCGGTGGCTCAGAAGTACCAGGGAAAGGGCGACCAGTCGGGGTCGCGCTTCTGCAGGAACTGGTCGCGACCCTCCACTGCCTCGTCGGTCATGTAGGCCAGCCGGGTCGCCTCGCCGGCGAACACCTGCTGCCCCACCAGCCCGTCGTCGACGAGGTTGAACGCGAACTTGAGCATCCGCACCGCCTGGGGTGACTTGCCCATGACCTCGCGCGCGACCTCGAGCGCGGTCGTCTCCAGGGAGGCGTGGTCGGCGACGAGGTTGACCGCGCCCATCCGGTGCATGTCCTCGGCAGAGTAGGTGCGGCCGAGGAAGAAGACCTCGCGGGCCTTCTTCTGCCCCACCATCTTTGCGAGGTAGGCCGAGCCGTACCCGCCGTCGAAGGAGCCCACGTCGGCGTCGGTCTGCTTGAACCGCGCGTGTTCACGGCTCGCGATGGTCAGGTCGCACACGACGTGCAGGCTGTGCCCGCCACCGGCCGCCCAGCCGTTCACCACGGCGACGACGACCTTGGGCATGGTGCGGATCAGCCGCTGCACCTCGAGGATGTGCAACCGGCCACCCTCGGCCTTGACCCGCCGCTCGTCCACGGTGTCGGCCGTCTCGCCGTTGGCGTACTGGTACCCCGACCGACCCCGGATCCGCTGGTCCCCACCGGAGCAGAACCCCCAGTTGCCCTCCACACCACTGCCGGCCGGGCCGGGCCCGTTGCCGGTGAGCAGCACGACACCGACGTCGGCCGTCCGTCGCGCGTGGTCGAGCGCCTGGTAGAGCTCGTCGACGGTGTGCGGCCGGAAGGCGTTGAGCACCTCGGGCCGGTCGAAGGCGATCCGCACCGCGCCCACGCCCCGCGCGCGGTGGTAGGTGATGTCGGTGAACTCGAACCCCACGACCACGTCCCACGCA
>JAICSZ010000032.1 GCA_025936615.1 Pedococcus sp.
CGCGGTGACCGCGATCTCGGGGTCCGGGCCGGCCTACATCTTCTACGTCGTCGAGGCGATGATCGAGGCCGGCGTCGTGCTCGGACTGCCCCGCCCGACCGCCACCGAGCTCGTGGTGCAGACCCTGTTCGGCGCGGCGACGATGATGCGTGAGACCGGCCAGCACCCCACCGTGCTCCGCGAGCAGGTGACCTCGCCCGGTGGCACCACGGCGGCCGCGTTGCGCCAGCTCGACGACCACAAGGTGCGGGCCGCCTTCATCTCCGCGATGGAGGCGGCAGCCAAGCGCTCGCACGAGCTCGCCAACGGAAATGACTGAGCCCCCACGCTTTTCAGGATCGGTATGCCGCGTGGACAAGTCCATGTGGCAGGTGTACCGAGCCGTGCGGCTGGCGATGCTGCTCGACACCCCGCTCGCGTATGGCAGCACCTTCGGGCGGGAGATCGCATTCACCGACGACCTGTGGAAGGAGCGCCTGGAGGGCTCCACGAGCTGGCTGGCCCTCGAGGGCGACCTGCCGGTGGGAGCGGCGACGCTGTTCCGGTTCCCCGAGCAGGACCTGGACGAGGGCTGCCTCGTGGCGATGTGGGTGGCCCCGCACGCCCGGGGAGCCGGCGCGGGCGACGCGCTCGTGACCACCTTGGTGGGCCACGCCACGTCCGCCGGCCTGCGCCGCGTGACCCTCGACGTCGCCGACGGCAACCACCGGGCAGCGGCGTTCTACCGGCGGCTGGGGTTCACGAGGACTGGCCGGACGGGCACGCTGCCGCAGGACCCACAGGTCACGGAGTTCGAGATGGAGCGGCTCCTCGACGGGCACCCAGCCTCTGCACCCTGAGCTCCCGGGGGCCCCCTCCCCGTTCACGCGCGCGTCTGCCAGAGTGGACCGCATGAGCGACATCACCGTGCGGACCCTGGGCGAGGACGAGTGGGAGCAGTACCGCTCGGTGCGGCTGAACGCGCTGGAGGAGTCGCCGGAGGCGTTCGTGGCGAGCCTCACGCAGGAACGGGCCTACGACGAGGACTTCTGGCGCACCCGGATGCGTCGTTCCCGGCGACTGCTCGCCGAGGACGCCGAGGGGCGCTCGATCGGCGTGGCCAGCGTCGGCCAGGGCAAGCAGGAGAACGAGCGGATCGCCGAGCTGTTCGGCCTGTGGGTCACCCCGGCGGCACGCGGCACGGGCGTCGCCACCCAGCTCGTGCAGGCCGGCGCCGACGTCGCGCGCGAGCAGGGTCGAAGCCACCTGGCCTACTGGGTCGGCTCCGACAACGGCCGGGCGGTGGCGTTCGCCAGTGGCTTCGGGTTCCGTCCGACCGACACCCGTCGGCCCATGCGGGTGCAGGGCGAGGGCGGCGACGAGGACGAGATTGCCATGGTGCTGCCGCTCGGCGAGGACCGCGGGAACCCCACTCTCTAGCAGCTAGGGCCGTGAGGCGAGGCGCTCGAGCAGGTCGGTCGGGCCACTGACGATCAGGGTGTCGTGCGCCGTCACCTTGGTCTCGGGCACGGCGTAGGTGAAGTCCTGCCCCGGCGCCTTGACCCCCACCACGGTGACGCCGTACTTCGACCGGATCCCGCTCTGGCTCAAGGTGAACCCGATCGCCTCCTGGGGCGGGCGCATCTTGACGATCGCGAACCCGTCGTCGAACTCGATGTAGTCCATCAGCTTGCCGTTGACCAGGTGGGCGACCCGGCGGCCGCTGTCCACCTCCGGCGAGATCACGTGGTGCACCCCGATCCGGGTGAGGATGCGGGCGTGCTCGGGGGACAGCGACTTGGCCCAGATCGAGGGGATGCCCGCGTCCACGAGGTTCATGGCGCACAGCACGGAGGCCTGCACCGAGGAGCCGATGCCCACGACGGCGAGGGTGAAGTTGCGCGCCTTCATGTTGGCGATCGCCTGCGGGTTGCTGGCGTCGGCCTGCACGAGCTTGCCCACCTTGCCCAGGAAGCCCTCGGCCAGGGCTGCGTCGCGCTCGACCGCGACCACGTTGTGGCCGAGCCGCTGCAGCTCGATCGCGGCGGCACCGCCGAACCGGCCGAGGCCGATGACGAGCACGTCGTCCTCGTAGAGCTTCTTCGCCACAGGCTCCTCCTTGTCTGGTCGCAGCACGCTACCGCCTGCCGGTAGCGTTCCGGCATGTCCGCTCAGGTGCGCGTGGTCTGGGATCCGGGGTTCACCGCCTACGACTTCGGGCCGGCGCACCCGATGAGCCCGGTCCGGCTCGACCTGACCGCGCGGCTGTGCGAGGAGCTCGGAGTCTTCGCGCAGCCGGGGGTCGAGGTGTTCTCGCCGCCGGTACCGGACGACTCCGTACTGGAGACCGTGCACGAGCCCGACTACGTCGCGGCCGTGCGAACCGCCTCGCAGGACCCCGCCAGTGCCGACTCCCGTCGAGGGCTGGGCACCGAGGATGACCCGGCCTTCCGCGGGATGCACGAGGCCAGCGCGCGCGTGGCCGAGGGGACCAGGCAGGTGTGTGCCGACGTGTGGGAGAGCCGCGCGCAGCACGGGGTGAACTTCTGCGGCGGCCTGCACCACGCCATGCCCGGCAGCGCCTCCGGCTTCTGCATCTACAACGACATCGCGGTCGGGATCCGCTGGCTGCTCGACCACGGGGCGCAGCGGGTTGCCTACGTCGACGTGGACGTCCACCACGGCGACGGCGTGGAGCACATCTTCTGGGACGACCCACGGGTGCTCACCGTGTCGCTCCACGAGTCGGGCCGGGTGCTCTTCCCGGGCACCGGCTTCGCTGGCGAGACGGGGGGCGCCGGCGCCGAGGGCAGTGCGGTCAACGTCGCACTACCTCCCGGCACCGCCGACTCCGCCTGGCTGCGTGCGCTGTACAGCACCGCCCTGCCCGTGGTGCGCGCCTTCGGGCCCGACATCCTGGTCACCCAGCACGGCTGCGACACCCATGCCCAGGACCCGCTGGCACACCTGGCCCTGTCGGTCGACGCGCAGCACGCGGCGGCGCAGGCCCTGCACCGGCTTGCCCACGAGGCCTGCGGCGGTCGCTGGGTGGCCCTGGGTGGCGGCGGCTACGAGGTCGTCGACGTGGTCCCGCGCACCTGGACCCACCTGACGGCCATCGCCGCGCACCACCCGGTCCCCCTGACCGAACCGGTGCCCCCGGGCTGGCTCGAGCACGTGCGGGAGGCGCTCGGTCGCGAGGGGCCGCGGCGGATGGGCGAGCGCGACCCCGCGGACGGGCCGATCTGGCACCAGCCCTGGGACCACGGCTACAACCCGCACAACGAGTCCGACCGGGCGATCATGGCGACCCGGCAGGCCGTCTTCCCGCTCTACGGACTCGACCCCTGGTTCGACTAGACCTTCGCGCAGAGATGTGATCGGCTCGGCGTGTCGGCTGGACAACCGCGAGGAACTTTCCTCAATGGCTTCCCCACACGTCACATCTGCCCCTACAGTTCATCCTGCACGAGCGTAGTGTCCGCCGGAGGGGAAGCCGGCGATGCGCGCGTGCAGAAGATCGAGGTGATCATGTCCAACGAGCGACAGCTCGCCGAGGTGCGGTTCCTGACCGTCGCCGAGGTGGCCTCGATCATGCGCGTGTCGAAGATGACGGTGTACCGCATGGTGCATGCCGGAGAGCTTCCCGCCATCCGGGTGGGCCGGTCCTTCCGGGTACCGGAGGACGCGGTGCACAAGTACCTGCGTTCCTCCTACGTCGACACCGCGTGACGATGCGCTGAGCGCACAGCCCAGGCGGGCCGGGACCCCAGGTCCCGGCCCGCCTTCGCATCCAGCTCCCGAGCAGCGGCGGTCGCCGGGTTTGGGGCTGCCGACGCCCGGCCGCTAGAGTGACCCCCTGTTCGGCGTGGTGCGTTGTCTCGTTGCCCCGTCCGGCAACCGACCAACACACACACGCGAGGACGACTATGGGCTCTGTCATCAAGAAGCGCCGCAAGCGCATGGCGAAGAAGAAGCACCGCAAGCTCCTTCGCAAGACGCGTCACCAGCGTCGCAACAAGAAGTGACGTCAGGCCCCCGCTGCGGCGGGGGCCTTTCCGTTGCGCTGACAAGCACGTCCGTGTGCGGCACGGTCGCCACTGCGACGGATGTCACCCACGTGCGCGTGACCGCCTGTCGATAGGGTTTCCCCGTGGCTGAGGTCGTGCTCGTGACCGGCGTCTCCCGCTACCTCGGCGGGGAGTTCGCGCGAGCCCTCACGCGGGACCCTGCGGTCAAGCGCGTCATCGGCGTCGACGTCATCCCGCCACCCCACGACATAGGGCGCGCCGAGTTCGTCCGTGCGGACATCCGCAACCCGATGATCGGCAAGATCATCGCCCAGTCCGAGGTCGACACCGTGGTGCACATGAACGTCATCGCGACGCCGACTGGCGCCGGGGGACGCACGTCCCAGAAGGAGATCAACGTCATCGGCACCATGCAGCTGCTCGCTGCGTGCCAGAAGACGCCGAGCGTTCGTCGCCTGGTGGTGAAGTCCTCGGCCGCCGTCTACGGCTCCAGCCCGCGGGACCCTGCCATGTTCACCGAGGACATGGGCCCGAAGGTCCTGCCCCGCGCCGGGTTCGGGAAGGACTCGGTCGAGGTGGAGGGCTACGTCCGCGGCTTCTCGCGGCGGCGTCCCGACGTGGAGATCTCCATGCTCCGGTTCGCCAACATCATCGGGCCCGGCATCCGCACCGCCATGACCGACTACTTCGCCCTGCCCGTGGTGCCCGTCCCCTTCGGCTACGACGCCCGGCTGCAGTTCGTCCATGAGGCCGACGCCGTCGAGGCGCTGCTGCTGGCCACCAGCGGCCCGAGCTGTGGGATCACCAACATCGCGGGCGACGGTGTCGTGACGCTCACCCAGGCGGCAGGGATCGCCCGGCGCGGCGTGCTCCCCGTGCCTATGTCGGCCGCCGGCTTCATCGGTAGCCTGGTCAAGCGCTCCGGCCTCATGGACTTCAGCGCCGACCAGGTCCAGTTCCTGGCCTACGGTCGAGGCATGGACACCAGGCGGATGCGTGAGGTCCTCGGCTTCGAGCCCGCGTACACCACCCGGGCCGCGTTCGAGGACTTCGTGAGCGGGATCGGGGAGGCGCTGCCGGGATCGGCCGCGATCGGCTCGGTCGTGTCCGGCGTCGCCGGGACCGCTGCCACCGCCATGGGCCACGTGTGGGCTGCGGGAAGGAACGACTGATGCCCTCGAGCTCCGGCGCCTCCCGTGCCACGAAGGGCGCCGCCCGCAAGCCCAGGTCGGGCGCGCTGGCCGCGGGTGCCGCACGCGCGTCGGGCGAGCGGGCCAAGCGACGCAGCACGCCGCTGCTCGCCGGCGAGGCGCCCACGGCTGCTGGCGGGGAGCCGGCGTCCGGAGCCGAACCGCCTCCGCCGACCGACTCACCTGCGACCGGCGGCAGGCACCGCCCGCAGCCGGTGGCCAAGGCCGTCCCGAGCCGCAAGGCAGTGGTCCGCTCGGGGACACGTACGGCCAAGCCGGACAAGCCGGCGCGCAAGCGGGCCGCGAAGCAGGCCACGCGGCATACCGGTGAACGCCCGGTGCGCGCACTGCAGGCGGTCCGCGAGGGGGACCCCGCCCCGCCCCCCGTCGCGCCCCCGGGTGCGCCCACGATCGTCCCGGGGGTCGAGGAGCTGCTGGAGACCGGTGTCGCCGCGGTGCGCCTGGGGGCGCAGGCGGCAGGGGTCTCACCTGCCGACGTCGAACGGCACCTCGCGTCGCTGTTGGCAGCCCTGCGCCGCAGGCTGACCGGCGACTACACCGTGGACGAGTTCGGCTTCGACGAGGACTTCACGGAGAGCTTCTACCTGCCCGTGCTCCGGCCGTTGTACCGCAAGTGGTTCCGCGTCGAGGTGCGCGGCATCGAGAACGTCCCGGCCGAGGGCGGGGGGCTGGTGGTCGCCAACCACTCCGGCACCATCGCCATGGACTCGCTGATGACCCAGGTCGCGGTCCACGACGAGCACCCCGCCCACCGGCACCTGCGGATGCTGGGGGCCGACCTGGTCTTCTCGACCCCCGTCGTCGGCGAGATGGCCCGCAAGTCCGGCTCGACGCTCGCCGCCAACCCAGACGCCGAACGCCTGCTGTCCGGCGGCGAGCTGTGCGGCGTCTGGCCCGAGGGCTTCAAGGGCGTCGGCAAGCCGTTCAGCGAGCGGTACAAGCTCCAGCGGTTCGGCCGCGGCGGCTTCGTCTCGGCGGCGCTGCGCACCGGCGTCCCGATCATCCCGTGCTCGATCGTCGGTGCCGAGGAGATCTACCCCATGATCGGCAACCTCAAGACGGTGGCGCGGCTGGTCGGTGCACCGTATGCGCCGATCACGCCCACCTGGCCGCTGCTGGGGCCGCTGGGGCTCATCCCGCTGCCCAGCAAGTGGATCATCGAGTTCGGCTCACCGGTGGAGACCGGCGACCTCGGCCCGGGTTCGGCGGACGACCCCATGCTCGTCTTCGACCTCACCGACCAGGTGCGCGAGACGATCCAGCAGACCCTCTACTCGCTGCTCATGCAGCGCCGCTCGGTCTTCTTCTGAGGGGCCGCTTCCCCGGCAGCCCCGGCCGCTACGGCAGCTTCGGCGCCGACAGCGTGACCGGCGGCAGCGACACGGTCACCGGTCCGGCACCGATCGGTGGCTCGGTCACCGTGGCACCCCCGGTGCCGATGGTGGCCGAGGGCAGCGGTAGCGACACGCTGCCGGAGGGGACGCCGGGAACCGACGCGCTCACGCTCGGTGGGTTGAGCGTCGCGCCGTCGGTGGACAGCGTCGCGCCCGTCCCCGAACCGCCGATGGTCACCCCGCCGGTGCCGGCGGTGGCGCCCGGTGCGGGGACGGTTCCGCCACCGGCTGGGTTGGTCACCGCGCTGCCGGGGACGGTGATGCCCCCGGAGGTGGTGCGGGGCGAGGGGGTGGCTGACCCCGATGCACCGCTGGTCAGTGCGGTGCTCGGGACGGTGAGGTCGTCCACTGCCTGCGACGCCGCGTCGCTGCACGCGGACCCGCACGCCGCGAGCCGGCGCACTGTCGTGGCCTGGGTGTCGTGGAGCAGCGCCTCGAGCTGACCGACCAGCTTCAGCGAGTCGGCCGGGGCCTCGGTGCGCAGGGCCTCGACCTGGGGCAGGGCGCGGGCGGCGAAGTCCCGCTGCGCGAGCAGCGCCTGCGGGTTGCCGGTGTCGGTCCAGGCGGCATCCAGCGACCGCTGGCCGGCACGGACGCTGTCGATCGCCGCTTGGACCGCCACGTTGACCTCACCCCCGTCGGGGTGGCGGTGGCCGGCGAGGTCGCGGGCGTCGGAGATGTGCTCCTGCGCCTGCGCCAGCTGGGTGCGCCCGCGGTCGAGGTCGCTGTCGGCCATGCGCACGGCGACGCTGTCCAGCCAGGCCTTGACGGGGTAGAGGGTGTCGCCGGGCAGGGTGCTGCGGGAGGCGATGCCCACCAGGCCGCCGACGATGAGAGCGGTGGCGACCGCGCCCGCCAGCAGTCGAGGGAGGCCACGGCCGACCACGACCACGACGGGGGCGCTCCGCACCTCACCACGACGCGCGGCCGCGCTGCGCGCGGTGGCCTGGCTCGGGGTGGGCAGGGAGGCCGCCTCGACCATCAGCCGCTCGCGCAGCTGGGTGACGAAGGCGGCGTCGGGCACCGGCCCGGCGCCGCGCAGGTCGACGAGGTGACGGCTCGTCGAGAGCAGGTCGGCAATCTCGGCGTCGCTCGGCGGCTGCCCCTCGAGGGCCTGCTGGAACCGGTCTGCCGGACGGTTCAGGAGACGCATGCCGACACCCCTCTCCCCAGCCCTGCGGTCTTCGTGCTCAAAGTCGTTCGTGCTGAGAACGAGGAGGTCGTGCCGAAGTTACGCGCCGGCACGTGGCGCAATGCCCTTCCCTCACAGGTCCACATCGGCCAGCTCCCTGTGCAGGGCGCGCACCGCGCGCAGCTGGAGCTGCTTGACCGCACCCTCGGACTTGCCGAGCACCTTGGCGGTCTCGGCGAGGGTGAGGCCCTGCAGGAACCTCAGCACCACGCACTCGGCCTGCTCCGGCTTGAGGCCCTTGACGGCCTCGAGCAGCCGCTCGTCCCGCAGCCGGTCGAGCACCTCGCCCTCGGGTGCAGCCTCGACCCGCGGGTCGGCGTCGAGCATGTCCGCCGTGCTGACCTCGAACCGGAACCGTGCGGACTTGGCGTTGTCGGTGATCAGGTTGCGGGCGATGGTCACGAACCATGCGGCGATGTCGCGGCCCTGCCAGGAGAAGGAGTCCATCCGGCGCAGGGCGCGCAGGAACGTCTCGGAGGTGATGTCCTCCGCGAGCTGCTGGCCGCCGACCCGGACGTAGACGTAGCGGTACACGGTGTCGACGTAGCGCTCGTAGAGCACGCCGAACGCCTCCGCGTCGCCACGCTGGGCGAGCTCGACCAGCGCCGAGATGCGCTCGAAGTCCTGCGGCGCCTCGCCGGGCGCGAAGCCCGCGCGGGCAGCGCTGCCTCCGCCGACGTCGCCGCCGGGGAGCCGGCCGGCCTCGTCGGCGACGCTGAGCAGTACCCGGAGGGAGGCCAGGAAGCCAGCCGTGGCCGGGCCCATGCCGTGGGGGCCGTGACCTGCGCGCCACCCGCTCGTTGGCACGGTGGACAGGGCAGGCACCACGGGTCGCCGGACCAGCACCGCGAGTGTGCTGGCGGTGCTGCGTGGTGGGCGCGCGAGGATGCGGATGGAGACCTCCTGACCGCCCAGTTTCCCCGATATCGGCCCCTTTGTCAGGCGAGACGTGCACCACAGGCGCGCTCTGCCGCGGGGCCGGCCACGCGGCATACGACACCCACCACGGGGCGAAGGTCTCGTAGCACGCCGAACGTTCGGCGACCGGGCCAACCTTGGGCGGACGTTCAGCGGCCGCGGCGCCGCGCCGCGGCGGCCAGCGCCCCGGCCAGGGCCGCCGTGGCCACCGCCTGCGCCCCAACCTTCACCGCGCGTCGGCCGGTGCGGTAGTCGCGGATGGTCCAGCCGTTGGCCCTCGCGTGCTCGCGCAGCGCGCTGTCCGGGTTGATCGCGCACGGGTGGCCGACGAGGGAGAGCATGGGGATGTCGTTGGCCGAGTCGGAGTAGGCCGAGCACCTGGACAGGTCCAGCCCGCGCTGGTCGGCCAGCGCCTCGATGGCGCGGGTCTTGGCCGCGCCGTGGAGGAAGTCGCCGACCATCCGTCCGGTGTAGACGCCGTCGACGGACTCCGCCACCGAGCCCAGCGCGCCGGTCAGGCCCAGCCGCGTGGCAATCACCTCCGCCACCTCGACCGGGGTGGCGGTGACCAGCCAGACCTCCTCGCCGGCGTCGAGGTGGATCCGCGTCAGCGCCTGCGTGCCCGGCCAGATCCTGCCCTGCATCGCCTCGTCGAAGATCTCCTCGCCGATGGTGTGGATCTCGGCGACCGAGTGGCCCGCGATGAAGCCCAGCGCCTGGGCCCGGATCTGCTCGACGTGCTCGAGGTTCTCCCCCAGCAGGGCGAACCGGACCTGCTTCCAGGCCATCGAGCTCACGTCCCGCAGGGTGAAGAAGTCGCGCCGCCACAGCCCGCGCGCAAGGTGCCAGATCGAGGCGCCCCGCATGATCGTGTTGTCGACGTCGAAGAAGGCCGCCACACCCGGTTCGCGGGGCACACCCAGGGCTGCGTCGAGCTCGGCAGCCCGGTACACCCCCTCAGCCATGGCGCACACGATAGGCGGGCCGCCGCGGCATACAGTGGGCCGGTGGCACCCACCCAGGCGCCGGTGCGCATCACCCTGATCGGCAAGCCCGGCTGCCACCTGTGCGACGAGGCGCGGACGGTGATCGAGCGGGTGGCGGCCGAGCTCGCCGTGGGCTGGGAGGAGCTTTCGATCGCCGACGAGCCGGGTCTCGCGGAGCAGTACTGGGAGCAGATCCCGGTCACCCTGGTGGACGGCCGGCAGCACGACTACTGGCGGGTGGACGAGGGCCGGCTGCGGGCCGCGCTCGGTGCCTGACGAGGTGGTGTGGCACCGTGCGGCGACCATGCCGTCCCATGCTGCGGCCCCCGGGCGCTTGTGACTTTGTGCATCCCTTCACAAGAGCGTAGCCTGCAGAGGCTCCCGTCCGCTCCAGCCAGGTGCGGGCTGCCGCCATGAGAAGGAGCCTGGAAGACCCTTGTCCGCCGACCCCACTTCCCGCCGGGGCATCCCCGACGCCACGGTCGCTCGGCTCCCCGAGTACCTGCGTGCCCTCACCGGGTTCGCCGAGCGTGGCATCACCTCGGTGTCCTCCGAGGAGCTCGCGGCTGCCGCGGGCGTGCGGTCGGCCAAGCTGCGCAAGGACCTGTCCCACCTCGGGTCCTACGGCGTGCGCGGGGTCGGCTACGAGGTCGACCACCTCGCCTACCAGATCTCCCGGGAGCTCGGCCTGACCCAGGACTGGGCCGTCGCGATCATCGGCATGGGCAACCTCGGCCACGCGCTGGCCGCCTACAGCGGGTTCGCCACCCGCGGCTTCCGGATCGTCGGCCTGCTCGACCAGGACGAGCGCCTCATCGGGCAGCAGATCGCCGGGCTGGGCGTCGCCTCCATGGACGTCCTCGACGACCTCGTCGCCGACGAGGGCCTGGCGATCGGGGTGATCGCCACCCCCGCGACCTCCGCGCAGGAGGTCTGCGACCGGCTGGTCGCCGCCGGGGTCCGCTCGATCCTGAACTTCGCGCCCTGCGTCCTCGTCGTTCCCGAGGGGGTGGACGTGCGCAAGGTGGACCTCTCGACG
>JAICSZ010000159.1 GCA_025936615.1 Pedococcus sp.
GCCAGCTTGTCGTCGTGCCGCGCCGCGAGCCGGCCGGCCTCGACGGTGGTGCGCGGCAGGAGGCCGAAGAAGCCCTCCAGCCGCTCCTCGTCGAAGGCGAGGCGCTCGGGCAGCTGCCACAGCACCGGCCCCAGCTTGTCGCCGAGGGCCAAGACCCCCGAGGCGAAGAAGTTGGCCAGTGCGCTCTCCACGCCGGCGAGCTTCTTCATGTGCGTGATGAACCGCCCACCCTTGACGGCGAAGAGGAAGTCGTCCGGCACGGCGGCCGACCACGCGGCATACGAGCTGGGTCGTTGGAGGGAGTAGAAGGACCCGTTGACCTCCACGGCACTCATCCGCTCCGCGGCGTAGGTCAGCTCCAAGCGCTGGGGGAGACCCTTGGGGTAGAAGTCACCCCGCCAGCGCGGGTACCGCCAGCCGGAGACGCCGATCCTCACCTCAGCCATCGGTCTGGGCGCCTCACATCTCCTCGTGGGTGTCCGGGTCGCCGCCGAACCGTCGGCCGTCTGCGCGCCCCAGGGCGCTGAGCGCGGCCACCTCGTCATCGGTCAGCTCGAAGCCCCCGAGGTCGAGGTTCTCGCGCTGCCGCTGCGGGTTCGCCGACTTGGGCAGCGGCATGGTGCCCAGCTGGACGTGCCAGCGCAGGACGACCCGGGCGGGGGAGACGTCGTGGGCCCTCGCAGCCGCGGCGACAGCTGGCTCCCCGAACGGGCTCGGGTTCTTGCCCAGCGGGCTCCACGCCTGGGTGAGGATGCCGAGCCGCTCGTGGACGCTGCGCATGCGGGCCTGCGGGAAGTAGGGATGGAGCTCGACCTGGTTGACGGCGGGGGTCGCGCCGGTGTCGTCGATGACGTGCCGCAGGTGCTCCTCGGTGAAGTTGCTGACGCCGATGGTGCTCACCAGCCCGTCGCGCTGCGCCTCGACCAGCGCCTGCCACGCCTCGCGGTAGAGGCCGCGGCCCGGGTTGGGCCAGTGGATGAGTGCCACGTCGATGCGCTCCACGCCGAACCGCTTGGCGGAGTCACGCAGCGACTGGAGCGCAAGGTCCTTCGCATGGAAGCGGCCCGGGACCTTGGTCGCGAGCCGGACCTCCGCACGCGGGAGCCCGCTGCGCCGCAGCGCCTCGCCGACCTCCTCCTCGTTCTGGTAGTTGACCGCGGAGTCGAGGTACCGGTAGCCGTTCTCGAGCGCGCTGACCATCGCCTGTATGCCGTCCTCGCCCTTGAGCGGGTAGGTGCCGAAACCGATGCGTGGCAGGGTCTCGCCGTCGTTGAGCAGGTGCGCCATGGGTGCGTTGGCCATGACGTCAACGCTAGGCGGTGGCTGTCGGACCCGCACGGTAGCGTCGCGCCCATGAGAGCGGAGGGAACCTTCGAGGTCACGGTGAACCCCGTCGCGGACGGCGAGCTGGGTGGCCGGCTGGGCCGGTTCGACCTTGCCAAGGTGTGGGCAGGCGACCTGGCCGGGTCGGGCGAGGGAGTCATGCTGTCGGGAGGCGACCCCGGGGCCGGTGCGGCTGGATACGTCGCCGTCGAGCTGGTCGACGGGCGGCTCGGCGAGCGAGAGGGCGGCTTCGCCCTGCAGCAGTTCGCCACGATGGAGGCTGGCGAGCAGAACCTCTACTACGAGGTCGTCCCGGGGTCCGGCCGTGACGGGCTGGCGGGCATCACGGGCACGATGCACCTGACCGTCGAGGAGGACGGCACCCACCGCTACGTCCTGGACTACACCGTCTGAAGTTGCGCGTGCACCGCGTCGCGCTGATGAGGGGAGGGCGTGGTCCCGATTGTCCTGCACATGACTTGACATAATGTCGATTATCGGCGTTATGCCGTGAGCGCCGGGGGTCATGAAGGAGGGGCATCCTCAGGAGCCGACGTAGGCGGCGAGGTGCTTGCCCGTGAGCGTGGACCTGGCGGCGACCAGCTCGGCCGGCGTGCCCTCGAAGACGACGCGTCCGCCGTCGTGACCGGCACCCGGGCCGAGGTCGATGATCCAGTCGGCGTGCGCCATGACCGCCTGGTGGTGCTCGATCACGATCACGGACCTGCCGGAGTCGACCAGCCGGTCCAGCAGGCCGAGCAGCTGTTCGACGTCGGCCAGGTGCAGACCGGTGGTCGGCTCATCGAGCACGTAGACGTCGCCCTTCTCGGCCATCTGCGCGGCCAGCTTGAGCCGCTGCCGCTCGCCCCCGGACAAGGTGGTGAGGGGCTGACCCAGACTGACATAACCAAGACCGACATCGACCAGCCGCTCGAGGACCTGGTGCGCGGCAGGAGTCCGGGCTGCACCCTCGACGAAGAACCGCTCCGCCTCGGTCACCGACATGGCGAGCACCTCGCTGATGTCCTTGCCCCCGAGGGTGTACTCGAGCACCTCGGGCTGGAACCGCTTGCCGCCACACTCCTCGCACGTCGTCTCCACGGTCGCCATGACACCCAGCTCGGTGTAGATGACCCCCGCGCCCTTGCAGGCCGGGCAGGCGCCCTCGGAGTTGGAGCTGAACAGCGCCGGCTTGACGCCGTTCGCCTTGGCGAACGCCTTGCGGATCGGCTCGAGCAGCCCGGTGTAGGTGGCCGGGTTGCTGCGCCGTGAGCCGCGGATCGCGCCCTGGTCAACCACGACGACGCCCTCACGGCCGGCGACCGAGCCCTGCACGAGCGAGCTCTTGCCCGAACCGGCGACCCCGGTGAGCACACACAGGACGCCCAGCGGGAGGTCGACGTCGACGTCGCGCAGGTTGTGGGTCGAGGCACCGCGCACCTCCAGCGCGCCGGACGGCTCGCGCACCGAGGCCTTGAGGCGGGCCCGGTCGTCGAGGTGGTGGCCGGTGGTCGTGTCGCTCCCCCGCAGCCCGTCTACGGTGCCCTGGAAGCAGACCTCACCTCCCGCGGTGCCGGCTCCGGGGCCGAGGTCGACCACGTGGTCGGCGATGGCGATGGTCTCCGGCTTGTGCTCGACCACGAGCACGGTGTTGCCCTTGTCGCGCAGCTGGACGAGCAGGTGGTTCATCCGCTCGATGTCGTGGGGGTGCAGCCCGATCGTCGGCTCGTCGAAGACGTAGGTGACGTCGGTGAGCGAGGACCCCAGGTGGCGGATCATCTTGGTGCGCTGGGCCTCTCCCCCCGACAACGTCCCGGCCGGCCGGTCGAGCGAGAGGTAGCCCAGCCCGATCTCGGCGAAGGAGTCGAGCAGGTGCTGCAAGCCCTTGAGCAGGGGTGCGACGGACGGCTCGCCGAGGTCACGCACCCACTCGGCGAGGTCGGTGATCTGCATGGTGCACACGTCGGCGATGTTCTTGCCCTTGATCCTCGAGGAGCGAGCCTCGGCCGACAGCCGGGTGCCGTCGCAGTCTGGACAGGTCGTGAAGGTGACGGCCCGCTCCACGAACCGCCGCACGTGGGGCTGCATCGACTCGACGTCCTTGGACAGCATCGACTTCTGGACCTTGGTCAGGACGCCCTCGTAGGTGAGGTTGACGCCCTCCACCTTGATCTTCTCCGGCTGGCCGTAGAGCAGCTTGTGCAGCTGCTTCTGGGTGAACTTGCCGACCGGCTTGTCCATCGGCAGCCCGGCGCCGCTGAAGATGCGGCCGTACCAACCGTCCATGCTGTACCCGGGCACGAGCAGCGCCCCGTCGGACAGCGACTTCCTCTCGTCGTAGATCGCACTGAGGTCGAAGTCGGTCACCGACCCCATGCCCTCGCACCTGGGGCACATGCCGCCCTGGTAGACGGCGTCACGGACCACGGTCTTCTCACCCTGGCCCTTGTCGGTCTTCATGACGCCGCTCGCCGTGCGGGTCGGGACGTTGAAGGAGAACGCGATCGGCGAGCCGATACGCGGCTCCCCCAGCCGGCTGAACAGGATCCGCAGCATGGCGTTGGCATCCGTGGCGGTGCCGACGGTCGATCGTGGGTTGGAGCCCATCCGCTCCTGGTCGACGATGATCGCCGTGGTCAGGCCCTCCAGCAGGTCGACCTCGGGGCGCGCCAAGGTAGGCATGAAGCCCTGGAGGAACGCGCTGTAGGTCTCGTTGATCAGCCGCTGCGACTCCGCGGCGATCGTGTCGAACACCAGCGAGCTCTTGCCGGAGCCGGAGACGCCGGTGAAAACGGTGAGCCGCCGCTTGGGGATCTCGACGTTGAGGTCCGTGTGGTTGTTCGCCCGCGCACCGTGCACGCGGATCAGGTCGTGGCTGTCGGCCACCTCGCTCGCGGCGAGCGCTCGCCCGGTCCGGGTGGCGGTGGTCATGAGTCCTGGATGAGCCCGAGGACGTTGCCGTCGGGGTCGGTGAAGCTCGCTACCAGCCTGCCGCCCCCGACATCGTGCGGCTGCTCGCCGACGGTGGCTCCCGCCGCCGTCACCTCGGCCAGCTTCGCCTCGATGTCGGAGACGTGCCAGTACGCAACCGGTGACGTCATTCCCTGTGGTCCACCGCCTGGCACCAGCCCGATCTGCTGCCCGGCCACGTCGTAGCCGACGTAGTAGTCGGAGTCGGCCTGCGGCTCGATGCCGAGCAGCGCGGTGTAGACCGCCTTGGCGGCAGTGAGGTCCGTGACCGGGTGCAGGACGGTCCGGACCCCGTCGTTGGTGACACTGGTTCTCGGGTCGCTCATGGTCGCTCCTGGGGTGGTGGAAGTGGTGTCGTCCGGGGAGGTGATCAGCCGAGCTGTTGGATGCGGACCAGGTTGCCGGCGGGGTCGCGGAAGGCGCAGTCGCGTACGCCGTACGGCTGGTCCGTCGGTTCCTGGACCACCTCGGCCTCCCCCGCCTGCAGCCGGTCGAACGTCGCGTCGACATCGGTCGTGGCCAGGTTGATGCTCGCGAACGTGCCCTTGGCCATCATCTCGGCGATGGTGGCCCGCTCGTCCTCCGTCATGCCGGGGGTCGCGGTGGGTGGGTACAGGACGATCGAGGTGCCCGGCTGGTCGCGCGGCCCCACGGTCAGCCAGTGCATCCCGCCGTACTCCACGTCGTTCCTCACCTCGAAGCCAAGCGTGTCGCGGTAGAACGCCAGCGACGCCTGGTGGTCCTCGTGCGGCAGCATTGCCGAGAAGATGCTGATGCCCATGGACTCAACCTAGTTGGCCCCCGGCAACCCGTGCTTCTCGATTCCTGACCGGTCTGGTCACCTGCTTCGCGACGCAGGGGGGCATCCCACTGGTCGCGAACTGCGGGTCGCGCCGGTACTCGCTGGGTGGCACGCCCACGAGCTCGGTGAACCTGGTGCTGAAGGTGCCCAGGGAGGAGCAGCCCACCGCGAAGCACACGTCGGTCACGCTGAGCTCACCCAGGCGCAGCAGTGCCATGGCGCGCTCGATCCGCCGGGTCATGAGGTAGGAGTACGGAGACTCCCCGAAGGCACGCTTGAACTCGCGGCTGAGGTGTCCGGCGGACATGTGCGCACCCTTGGCCAGCGCCTCGACGTCGAGCGGCTGGGCGTACTCGCGGTCGATGCGGTCGCGGACCCGGCGCAGGCGCACGAGGTCGTCCAGCCGGGCCTGCCTCACGACTGACAGCATAGGGTGGCTGCACCTGCCGACTGGGCGTCACACGCGAGCTCACCGGAGCCGCCGAAGCGACGCCGCCTCGACCTCGTAGCGACTCGCCGTCGCCGCTCCCGCGCGGAAGAACCGGCGTCGCAGCGCCCCGGACACCTCGACCCTCTCCCCCGACGTCAGCCGCCGCGCGCTCTGCCGCAC
>JAICSZ010000337.1 GCA_025936615.1 Pedococcus sp.
CCGTCGGCTCCGAACACCAGGTAGCGGTCGAAGCCCCGCGCGAACCACCGGTCGTGGGTCACCGCGAGCACGGTGCCCTCGAACGCCGCCAGCCCGTCCTCGAGCGCCTCGGCGGAGTGCAGGTCGAGGTTGTCGGTGGGCTCGTCGAGCAGCATGCAGGTGGCGCCGGACAGCTCGAGCAGCAGGATCTGGAACCTCGCCTGCTGCCCACCCGACAGCGATTCGAAGGTCTGCTCCCCCGCCCTGGCCAGGCCGTAGCGGTCGAGCACCTTCGCGGCCTCCTCCCGCGGCCGGCCGGCCCGGTGCTCGTCGCCCCGGTGCAGGATCTCGAGCAGGGTGCGGCCGGCCAGGGTCGGCTGGTCGTGGGTCTGGGCGAACCAGCCGGGACGCACTCGGGAGCCGAGCCGCAGCCGTCCGCTGTGGGCCACCGCCCCGGGCACGATGTCGCCGACCGGCTGGTGCTCGACGTCAGGGTCGCTGCCCCCTCGCGCGACGAGCCGCAGGAAGTGCGACTTGCCGGAGCCGTTGCTGCCGAGGATGGCCACCCGCTCGCCGTACCAGACCTCGAGGTCGAACGGCTTCATGAGCCCGGTCAGCTCGAGCCCCTCGGCGATGACCGCCCGCTTCGCGGTGCGTCCGCCGGTGAGGCGCATCCTGACGTTCTGGCGCAACGGCACCGCTTCCGGCGGGCCGGCCTCGAGGAACTTGCGCAGGCGCGTCTCGGCGGCCTGCAGCCGAGCCGCCATGTCGGAGTTGTAGGCAGCCTTCTGCCGGTACATGACCACCAGGGCCTTGAGCTTGGTGTGCTCCTCGTCCCACCTGCGGCGAAGCTCGTCGAGCTTGGCGTTGCGGTCCTCCCGCGCCTGCTGGTAGGTCGAGAACCGCCCGGGGTGGACCCACAGGGTGGACCCCGCGCCACCCGGCTCGAGGGTCGCGATCCGCGTTGCCACCCGGTCGAGCAGCTCGCGGTCGTGGCTGACGAACAGCACCGTCTTCGGCGAGGCGATGAGCTCGTCCTCGAGCCAGCGCTTGGCGGGTACGTCGAGGTAGTTGTCGGGCTCGTCGAGCAGGAGCACCTCCTCGGGCCCACGCAGCAGAGCCTCGAGCACCAGCCTCTTCTGCTCACCGCCGGACAGCGTGGTGACCTTGCGCCACTGGGCCCGCTCGAACGGCACCCCCAGGGCAGCCACCGTGCACACGTCCCACAGGGTCTCGTAGTCGTAGCCGCCCGCGTCGCCCCAGTCGACGAGCGCCTGGGCGTAGGCTAGCTGGTCGGCCTCCTCGTCACGTTCCATCATGGCGAGCTCGGTGCGGTCCACCTCGGCGGCCGCCTTGCGCACCGGCTCGGGCGCCACGGACACGAGCAGGTCGCGGACGGTCGAGTCGTCCCGCACCTTGCCCACGAACTGGCGCATCACCCCGAGCCCACCGGACCGGGTCACCGCTCCCTCCTGGGCCACGAGGTCTCCCGCGATGATGCGGCCGAGCGTGGTCTTGCCGGTGCCGTTCGGGCCGATCAGGGCGACCCTTGCCCCCTCACCCACCCGCAGCGAGACGTCGCGCAGCAGCGGCCTGCCGTCCGGCAGGACGTAGCTGACCGAGTTGACGTCGAGGTGGCCCACGAGAGTCCATGGTCGGCCACGGACCCCTCCGCCGTCACGCGGTTTAGGGCACCTGGCGCAGGACCCACTCCCCCATGCCCGGGGTCACGAACTGCAGGGCCCGTCCGCGGGTGAACAGGGTGCCCTTCTTCAGGAGGCGGTCGCGCAGGTAGGACACCTCCCGGGTGCCCTCGCCCAGGTGCCTGGCCACATCGGCACCGCTCACCTCCGACCCGCGCATCCCACTGGCGGCCAGCTCGGCGAGGGCACGGAGGTACTCACGCTCGCGTGGCGCAGCTGCGTCCCAGCGCGACGCGTACAACCCGGTGGCGAGGTCCGCCTGCGCGGACGCGACGGCCTTGCGCGCGTGCGCCACCGAGATGGCCCCCGCCCCGGTGGAGGCGCGCCAGGCGTGGTGCCCCATCACCTGCACCGCGAAGGGGTAGCCGCCCGCGGCGGTGGCGAGCTCGTCGGCAGCGGGCGCCGACATGGGACGGCCGGCCTCCTCGGCGGGGCCGCGCAGGGCGCTGATGCTGTCCTCCAGGGAGAGCAGCCCCAGCTCGTGCCACTCCGCCCGCTCGAGGTAGGTCACCGACTTGGTCGGCTCGCGCAGGGTCGGCAGCCCGGCGGCGACGAACACCAGCGGCCACCGGTCGGGGACGTGGGCCTGCAGGGCGGCGGCCAGGTCCGCGAGCTCGCGCCGGTCGGCGAGCTGGAGCTCGTCGACGGCCAGCACCACTCCCGCACTGCGGCGCACTGCCGCGTCCAGGCACTGCGCCAATGCGTCCTCGAGCGGCATCGCCGCAGTCGGCGCCGCCGTGGTGGTGAGGTCGATCTCGCCGCCGATCCCGAACGGCTCAGCCTTGATCGTGCCGCCGCTGACGCGCAGCCGGCCGCGGCGGGTCACCGTCGCACCCTCCAGCAGCGTCCTCACGTTCCGCAGCCGTTCGACGAGGGCGGCGGTGAACGGCGTCCTCGGGCGCACCTCGACGTGGACCGTGGGCCAGCTGCGCCGCTCGGCGGCGCGAGCGGCGATCTCGCCCAGCGTGACCGTCTTGCCGACCCCACGCGGTCCGACGAGCAGGATCGGCCGGGGGGTGCGGGCATCGAGGGCTGCCACCGCGAGCGCCTCGTCCGCGGACGCCAGGACCGCCTCCCGGCCGACGAGGACGCGCGGAGCCTGGTTGAACCCTGGCCGGTACGGGTTGGGTTGGCGGTCCATGGCGTCCCCTAGGGCATGCGTCGTATAGCACGTATAGCAACTTCTGCTCTGTCAAGCATCGTATAGCAGCTACCCTTGGCTCGCATGGAGGACCGTCGACGCGCGATGTGGGTCTGGGACACCTCCAGACCGGGGGCAACCGTGGACTTCGCTGTGGCGCAGGGCATCACGCAGCTGTATGCCGCCGTGCCACCTCACGTGGCCAGCTCGCCCCAGCTCGGGCAGCTGCACGAGCTGTCGGAGGGCGCGGCCACCGTGGGCGTCCCGGTCGACGCGCTGGGTGGGGACCCGGGATGGATCGACAACCAGGGCTGGGTGGTCGACAGCTGGCTCGCACCGGCGCTGGCCACCGGGCTGTTCAGCGGCGTGCACGTCGACCTCGAGCCGTACACCACGCCGGCGTGGCACACCGGTCGCGCGACCGTCGTCGAGAAGTGGCTGGCCACGCTCGACAGGCTCCGCACCGGCGCAGGCTCCGCCCCGCTGGAGGCGGACATCCCCTTCTGGCTGGACCAGGTCCCCGCCCACGGCTCGACCCTGGACAGCGAGGTGATGCGCCGCACCTACGGGGTCAACGTGATGGCCTACCGCAACACGGCCCACGGCCCCGACGGCACCATCGCCCTGGCCTCCCCCGCCGTGCGGGCGGGCACCGCCCTCGGCTGCCCGGTGCGCGTCGGCGCCGAGACCCGCTAC
>JAICSZ010000199.1 GCA_025936615.1 Pedococcus sp.
CAGCACCCCGGCGACTGGCGAGGGGATCTCGGTGTCGACCTTGTCGGTCGAGACCTCGAGCAGTGGCTCGTCGACCTCGATGGAGTCGCCGACGTTCTTGAGCCAGCGCGTCACGGTGCCTTCGGTGACCGACTCACCCAGGGCCGGCATGGTCACACGTTCAGACATCTGCTCGTTCTCCTCTTAGTTGTGTGCGTGGAGGGGCTTGCCGGCGAGGGCCAGGTGCGCCTCGCCGAGGGACTCGTTCTGGGTCGGGTGCGCATGGACCAGGGACGCCACGTCGGAAGGCAGCGCCTCCCAGTTGTAGATGAGCTGGGCCTCGCCGACCTGCTCACCCATCCGCGCGCCGATCATGTGCACGCCGACCACGGGGCCGTCCTTCTCGCGGACGAGCTTGACGAAACCCTGGGTCTGCAGGATCTGGGACTTGCCGTTGCCGCCCAGGTTGTACTCGTAGGTCTCGACCTCGCCGTGCCGCTCCCGGGCCTGGGCCTCGGTCAGCCCGACGGAGGCGATCTCGGGGTCGCAGTAGGTGACCCGGGGGATGCCCGCCTCCTCGATCACCGCCGGGGTGAGGCCGGCAATCTCCTCGGCGACGAAGATGCCCTGGGCGAACCCGCGGTGCGCCAGCTGCAGCCCGGGCACGATGTCGCCGACCGCGTAGACACCCTCGACGCCGGTGCGCAGGCGGTCGTCGGTGACCACGAACCCGCGGTCCATCCGCACGCCCGCCTCCGCGTAGCCGAGCCCCTCGGTGACCGGGCCGCGACCGACCGCGACCAGCAGCAGGTCGGCGTCGATGGTGTCGCCGTTGTCCAGGGAGACCGAGACGGTGTCGCCGGACTGGGTGGCACCGGTGAACTTCACGCCGGTGCGGACGGCGATCTTGCGCTTGCGGAACGACCGCTCGAGCTGCTTGGAGATGGACTCGTCCTCGCCTGCGACCAACCGTGGCAGCGCCTCGACGACGGTCACCTCGGAGCCGAACGAGCGGTACACCGAAGCGAACTCGACCCCGATGACGCCGCCGCCCAGCACGACGACCCGCGGCGGCACGAAGTCGAGCGACAACGCCTGCTCACTGGTCACCACCCGCCCGCCGATCTCGAGTCCCGGCAGCGTCTTGGCGTGCGACCCGGTGGCGAGCACGACGTGCTTGCCACGGACCTGACGCCCGTCGACCTCGATGGTCGAGTGGTCCACCAGTCGCCCGGCACCCTCGACCAGCTCGATCTGGTGGGACTTCGCCAACCCCTGCAGCCCCTTGTAGAGCCGGGCGATCACGCCGTCCTTGTAGGCGTTGACCCCGGACATGTCCACTGACTCGAAGGTCGACTTCACCCCGAACTTCTCGCCCTCGCGGGCGCTGTCGGCGACCTCGGCGGCGTGCAGCAGCGCCTTGGTGGGGATGCAGCCGACGTGCAGGCAGGTGCCGCCGAGCTTGGCCTTCTCCACCAGCGCGACCGACAACCCGAGCTCGGCCGCCCGGAACGCGCACGCGTAGCCGCCGCTGCCGCCACCCAAGATCACTACGTCGTAGGTGGTCTCGGCATCAGCCGACATCGCGCTCGCTCCCTTGCGTCGTTCGCACTTTCGGGTCTGTCGCGTGCCCTCCGCGGCCAGGTCGTGGCCGGGCGCGCGCGACACAGAGCATCTTGTCACTGATTGGCAGACGGGGCGCAAGCAGGTCCGCAGTGGGGACGTCGGGCCATGCCGAGGGGCGCCAAAGCCCGCCGGAGGCACAGCCGCGCCCCGTATCGTGTGCGCATGGCGTGGTGGAAGCGGAGCCGCAAGGGCGAGCGGCGGGGGCCATCCGACGGGCCGAACATGACGGTCGACCAGCAGGCGGTGCGCCGTTACCTCCAGCAGTTCGTCGAGTCCCGTCGGGGTGTCGAGGCCTACGTGGAACCGCCCACCAACGTCACTGCGACCACGGTCATCCTCATCGCCCACGACGGTGAGTGGACGCGTCGAGCCGCAGGGTCGCGGCAGTCCGCGGTCGACCTCGCGCAGAGTCTCGGGGTCCCGGTCTACGACGTCCTGCAGACGGGCTACCCGGGTCGGATGCGCGAGTGGAACTCGCGCCAGCGCCGCAAGGGCTGAGCGCGCCACCCCAGACGAGTGGTGCCGAAGGGCCACGGGTGCGAGGGTGGTCTCGACCGACTCGACGAGCAGGAGACGCCATGCCGAAGACCGGAAACGGGAAGCCCCAGGGCCGCTCCGGACCCACCGAGGAGATGAAGCGCAAGTTCCGCGAGGCGCTGGACAAGAAGCACGCGCACGGTGGGCGCGAGGTGTCCGACACCCACGACCACGGCAAGGTCGACCACGCGCAGGACGCCGCGACCAGCGCCACCCAGCAGATGTTCCGCCGCAAGAGCGGCGGCTGACGACCAGCGCCAACTCAGCACACCTTCGGTGATGGTGGACAGGTTGCAACCTGTCCACCATCACCGAACCTTTGCTAGCAAGGGTTCGTGCAGCGGTGGGGGTGGGGGTCGGTGCGAGGGGCGGCTGTCGTATGCCGGTCAGCCGGCGTGGTCCTCGACGAGGCCCAGGAGGGTGGCGACGCCATACCCCGTGGCGCCCTTGGGCGTGTAGCCCCAGGGTGAGCCCTCGTTGAACGACGGACCCGCGATGTCCAGGTGCGCCCACGGCGTGCCGTCGGTGACGAACTCCTTCAGGAACAGCCCGGCGGTCAGCATCCCGCCCCAGCGCTCACCCTTGTGCGCGATGTCGGCGACCGCCGAGTCCAGCTGGGCGCGCAGGTCCTTGGGCAGCGGCATCGGCCACGCGGCCTCGCCAGAGGCGTCCGCCGCGGCGCAGACGCGGTCGCGGAAGGTGTCGTCGTTGGCCATGATCCCGGCGACTCGGTTGCCGAGGGCGACCGCCTGGGCGCCGGTGAGCGTGGCGATGTCCACGATGGCGTCGGGCTTCGCCTCGCCGGCGAGGCAGATGCCGTCGCCGAGCACCATGCGGCCCTCGGCGTCGGTGTCGAGGATCTCGACCGTCGTTCCGTTGCGCATGGTCACCACGTCGCTGGGACGCTGCGCGGTGCCGCTGGGCAGGTTCTCGGCCAGGCACAGGTAGCCGGTGACCTCCACGGGCACCCCGAGCTCGGCCGCCGCGAACACGGTGGCGGCGACGGCGGCCGCACCCGCCATGTCGCACTTCATCGTCACCATGCCGGTGGACGGCTTGAGGTTGAGGCCGCCGGAGTCGAAGGTGATGCCCTTGCCGACCAGGGCCACCGAGCGCTTCGCCTTCGCGGGCGACCAGGAGAGCGTCACGATGCGCGGAGGGTGCACCGAGCCCTGGCCGACGCCGACGATGCCACCGAACCCGCCCTTGGCGAGCGCCTTCTCGTCGAGCACCTTGACGCTGACCTTGGCCTTGCCGGCCGTGGCGCGCTCCTTCACCGAGTCGGCGAAGGACTGCGGGAAGAGCTTGTTGGGCGGGGTGTTGACCAGGTCGGCCGCGTAGGCCTTGGCGTCCGCGAGGACGGCCGCACGGGCTGCGGCGGCCTTGACTGCCTTGGCCTTCGCGTCGGAGGTGCGCACGGTGACGGCGGTGACTCCACCCTTGGCTGGCTTGGCGGCCGAGCCGCGCAGGCCGGCATACCGGTAGGCCCCGAGGGCGGCGCCCTCGGCGACGGCCGCGACCGAGCTGGTGTCGCCGGCAGGCAGGGCCACCACGACCTTGCCGCCGCCCTTGAGCGAGCGGACCGCGGCCCCGGCCGCGCGGCGCAGCACCTCGGGGTCGAAGGACGTCGCGCGGGCGCTGCCCGCGCCCAGGCCGACGAGGACCACCAGTGGCGCGGCGACTCCCGGCACCGAAGCCAGGGTCACGACCTCCTCGGCGGCGCCACCGGCGCCCAGAGCCTTGAGTGCGGACCCGACGTGGCTCGCGGCGCCACGAGGCAGGCCGTGGCCCAACGCGAGGGCGGCCGTGCCGTCGACCTCGACGGTGGCGAGGACGAGGGCGTCTGCCTTGAGCTCGTGGGCGGGGCGGTCGGAGACGTTGACGGTGGTCACGTGGGATGTCGTCCTTCGGTCGCGGTGGTGGAGGATGCTTCGCAGGATAGCCGCGGTAGCGTTCGCGCCATGAGCGACGCTGCGCTGAAGACCTCCCCGCTCCACGACCGGCACGTGACGCTCGGCGCCAAGATGGCCGACTTCGGCGGCTGGGAGATGCCGATCGAGTACCCCGGTGGTGGGGTCGTCCGTGAGCACACTGCGGTCCGCACGTCGGTGGGCGTGTTCGACGTCTCCCACCTGGGCAAGGCGCGGGTCAGCGGACCGGGGGCGCGCGACTTCGTCAACGCCTGCCTCGCCAACGACCTCGGGCGCATCCACGAGGGCAAGGCGCAGTACACGTTGTGCTGCAACGACTCCGGTGGCGTCGTCGACGACCTCATTGCCTACCTGCGCGGTGATGACGACGTCTTCCTCATCCCCAACGCGGCGAACACCGCCGAGGTCTGCCGGCTGCTCGAGGCGGCGGCGCCGGAGGGCCTGACGGTCGAGAACCTGCACGACCAGTACGGCGTGATCGCGGTGCAGGGCACGAAGTCCGACGAGGTGCTCGACGCACTCGGGCTGCCGACCGGGCACGACTACATGTCCTTCGCCGAGACCCAGTGGAACGGCCACCCGGTGATCGTGTGCCGCACCGGGTACACGGGGGAGCGCGGCTACGAGCTGGTGCCTGCCTGGGAGGTCTCCGGCGAGCTGTGGGACGCGTTGATGAAGGCGGTCGAGCCGTACGAAGGGCTGCCCTGCGGACTCGGGGCCCGCGACACGCTGCGCACCGAGATGGGGTACGCGTTGCACGGCAACGAGCTGTCCCCCACCATCACCCCGGTCCAGGCGCGGGTCGGCTGGGCGGTCGGCTGGAAGAAGGACGCGTTCTGGGGCAGGGAGGCGTTGCTCGAGGAGAAGCAGGCCGGCCCGCGCCGGGTGCTTCGTGGGCTCAAG
>JAICSZ010000287.1 GCA_025936615.1 Pedococcus sp.
GAGTCGATGTCGGGGGCGTCGAGCAGCGCCATGCCCGGCGGCAGCGAGCTCGACTCCACCAGCCGCAGGGACCCGGCACCGTCGCCGTCGCTCCTGGCACCGGTGACCCGGCTCAGGCCCGGCAGGATGCGGTCGTCGACGAACCAGCGCCGGTCCTGCGGGTGGTGCACCAGGACCGGCGTGGTCGTCGTGGGCCGGAGCACACCCGAGCGGGAGACCTCCGCATCGACGATGGAGTTGACCAGCGTCGACTTGCCGGCGCCGGTCGAGCCGCCCACCACCGCGAGCAACGGTGCGTCGAGCGAGCGCAGCCTCGGCAGGACGTAGTCGTCGAGCTGCTTGAGCAGTGCCTGCTGGTTCGCCCGGGCGGGCGCTGCCCCCGGGACCTCGAGCGGCAGCCGCGCGCCCGCGACCTGCTCGCGAAGTGAGGTGACGGGACCGAGCAGCGCCGTGGCGTGGTCCCCTGAAGTCACGCGGCAAGCCTAACGAAGAAGGCGCAGCGCCCCGTGCACGACAAGCCCGTGGATCAGAACCTTCGGAAGTAGTCGTCGTAGCCGCTGGAGGTCGAGCCGTCCCCGAACGAGCTGCGCCTCGGCTCGAGCCGCTCGATCGGGTCGATCTGCTCCACGCCGTCGAGGACGATGTCGTCCAGGTCGGCCGAGGGGGTGGTCCGGTGCGTGGTTGCCTTGCGCTCAGCCGCCAGGCGCTGCGCCTCGCGCTGCGCCAGGTCCTCCTCGGGCTCGTCGAACTCGGCGGGCAGGCGCAGCCACCACAGTCCCGCCGCCGCGAGGACCGCCCCCGCCGCGACCGGCCAGACCAGGATCGCCAGCCCCTGCTCGATCAGTGACGGCCCCTGGTATCCGTAGCTCACCACGTTGGGGTCGTCGCTCCGGTTCGGGTCGTGGCCGAACATGGCGATCGCGGTGGTCAGGATGCGCAGCACCACGAACAGCGCCGCGACCGCCCACCCGACGAGGAGCTCCCAACGCAGCAGCCGGGCGTTGGACACCGGTGAGGCCAGGTGCAGCACGCCCACCGCGGCGGCCAGCAGGCAAGCGGCGAGCACCAGCATCAAGGGCCCCTGGAAGATCCCGCCGTAGAACGTGAACGACATGAGCCGCTGCATCAGCGACACGTGCTCAGCGGCCGCGATGGGGTCGTTGTAGAACGGACCGACACCTTGAGAGGCGGCGCGGAAGGCGTCCCACACCTCCAGCACCACGCCGGCGAGCAGCGCGAGCACAGCCGCCTCGAGCAGCCGCACGCAGAGGAACCACGTGCGCGGCACCGACAGGTCACGGCCCAGCGACGGCATACCCCCACTCCTTTCCTGGCCCGTCCAATCTAGCCGCGGCAGTGGCAGGACAATGGGTCGATGCGCATCTTCGCCGCACTGGTGCCACCCGAGGCAGCTGTCGAGGACCTCGGCACCTTCCTCGAGCCGCGCCGGGAGGCGGGCGAGGACCTGCGCTGGACCGACCCGGAGCAGTGGCACGTCACGTTGGCCTTCATGGCGCAGGTGCCGGAGGCGTCCCTCGACGCGCTGGCCGAGGAGGTGGCGGCGGCGGTCAGCGGACGTGCGCCGCTGGCGTTGAGGCTCGAGGGTGGGGGCGCCTTCCCCAACCCGTACTCCGCCCGCGTGCTGTGGGCGGGGATGGAGGGCGGCGACGGTGCGCTGTCCTCGCTGTCGTCGCTCGCCCGAGGTGTGCGCCAGGCGGCGAACCGGGCCGGTGCGTCACCGGAGGGCGGCCCCTTCCACCCCCACGTCACCGTGGCCCGCCTGCGTCGCCCCACCGAGGCCACCCGGTGGATCAGGGTGTTGGACTCGTATGCCGGTCCGTCCTGGCTCGCGGACGAGGTCACCCTCGTCGCGTCCCACCTGGGCGAGGGACGCGGCCGGAGGCCGCGGTACGAGCACCTCGCCACCCTCCCCCTGGCGCCGGCGTGAGGGAGCCGGCCGCGCGGCATACCGGGGTTTGCGACGCAGGCAGGCCCTGGGCAGGCTCCGGTGGCGTGCCACGAGTGAGGGACGACGGGGGTCGACGACACGGCAGGAGCCACCGGCCCCACTCCGCTCGGCCGTCTCCCGTGGTCCCACCCGTGTCGCGGCCGGCCGACGCTGGCGCGTCGCCGGCTCGCGCCCCCGGCAGGACTCGAACCTGCGACCTAGAGATTAGAAGGCTCTTGCTCTATCCAGCTGAGCTACGGGGGCTTGGCGCGCACAGTCTAGGCACGCCGAGTCGGGTCACTGCTCCGCTGGGCGGCAGTGACCCAGCCCCTGGACCCGCCTCCCCGACTGGCTGCCCGCACCGCCGGAGGGCGAGCTCGGCCAGCAGCGCTGCCGCGTCCGGTACCACCGAGTCGTCGAAGTCCGCACGGGGCGAGTGGTTGTCCGGCGCGGACGCGTAGTCGGCGGACGGGCAGGCGCTGAGGTTGACGTACGCGCTCGGGACGAGCTGCCCGACGAACGAGAAGTCCTCCGACCCCATCTCGGGGTTGCGCATCGTCGCGAACCGGTCCGGCCCGAAGAGGTCGGTGATCGTGTCCTGCGCGAAGGCGAACTCCGACTCGTCGTTGACGGTCACGGGGTATCCGGGGAAGTGGGTCACCTCCGCGCAGAGTCCGTGGGCCTGGGCGACCTGGGTCGCCAGCGCCTCGATCCGCCGGCTCGCCTCCGCCCGCGCCTCCTCGGACAGGCTGCGCACCGTCGCCTCGAAGACCGCGTCGTCGGGGATGATGTTGTCCTTGGTGCCGCCGGCGAACTTGCCGACCGTCACCACCACCGGGTCGAACACGTCGAACGCCCGCGTCACCATCGTCTGCAGTGCCAGCACCATCTCGCAGGCGACCGGGATCGGGTCCTTGGCGCGGAACGGCTGCGACCCGTGCCCGCCCTCACCGACCACCCGCACCCGGACCTCGTCCGCGGCGGCCATGAGCGGGCCCGGACGGCCGAACCACGTGCCGAGCGCGTGCTCCGAGGAGTAGACGTGCAGTGCGTATGCCGCGTCGACCCGCCTCCCAGCCGCGTCGAGCAGCCCCTCGTCGATCATCGGCTTCGCTCCGCCCGGCCCCTCCTCCCCCGGCTGGAACATGAACACGACGTCCCCGGCGAGCTCCCCGCGCTGCGCGTGCAGGATCCGGGCTGCTCCCACCAGGGCCGCGACGTGCAGGTCGTGCCCGCAGGCATGCATCAGCCCCTCGTGCTGCGAGGCGAAGTCGAGGTCGAGGTCCTCGGTGACCGGGAGGGCGTCCATGTCCCCGCGCAGCAGCACCACGGGACGCGCACCCTCGTCACCCGCACCACCGCTCCCCCGGAGCACCGCGACGACCGACGACAGGCCGCGACCGGTGGTGACCTCGAGGTCCAGCCCGTCGAGGGCGTCCAGCACCGCCCGCTGGGTCAGCGGCAGGTCGAGTCCGAGCTCGGGTCGCTGGTGCAGCCGCCGCCGCAGTTCGATGAGCTCGGGGCCGATGGACTGGGCGAGGTCGAGGGAGCGCATCCCCGCACGCTAGCGCCAGGGCCGGAGCCGGGCTCGGTGCGCGCCGGCTCCCTACGCGCCGAGGAAGGCGTGCCGTCGGGCGGCCACCGTCTCCAGCAGCGATCGCTCCATCTCCAGGGCCCGGCCATCGGCGGCACTGTGGTGCATCCGCGCGCGCAGCAGCGCGAGCTCACTGGAGGCGTCCTGGAAGCTCTCCATCGCGCGCAGCGCCGCCCGGCCGCCGTGCGCCTTGGCCCAGACCCGCGCGGCCCGCCGCCCGGACATGGTCGAGAGCATCGTCACCTCGCTGGGCGCGAGCCAGCCCGCGTCTGCGTAGGGCGACAGGTACGTCCCGATGAGCCGGCCCTCGCGTCGACGCACCCATGCGACGAGGACGAGGAAGCCGACGAAGATGGGCACCTCGACCACGATGTACGTGGCAACCATCCCCTGCCCACCGGTGATGGCGCCCAGGTTCCAGAGCGCGTGCAGCATCGCAGCCAGCAGGTAGCCCCCGATGGGCGCGAGCACCTTGAGCACGCGACTGCGGGTCGACGCGGCGATGCCGATGCCAATGCCGGTCATGAC